>QNYL01000285.1 GCA_003973375.1 Flavobacteriia bacterium | reverse complement strand
TCTTTATATGCTGAGATCTTTTCCCAGATAAAAGAGATGCCTTTATTTTCTGTTGAAGAGGCGGTACTTACAACGGGAGTCCATCCCGATTCAGATTGCGGAAAAATATGCAGAGCATTCTGATATTGTATTTTTGCCTGCTCACTCTTGCGGATATTATCCCCGTCGGCCTTATTGATTACAATCATATCGGCCATTTCCATAATTCCTTTTTTAATGCCTTGTAATTCGTCACCTGCACCCGAAAGCATCAAAAGTAAAAAGAAATCAGTAAGACCGTGAACTGCAGTTTCCGATTGTCCCACACCAACAGTTTCGATTAGAATAACATCATAACCGGAAGCTTCACATAAAAGCATGCTTTCTCCTGTTTTATTGGCTACACCTCCCAAAGTATCTCCGGAAGCCGAGGGCCTGATATAAGCATCCTCCGAGTTGGCCAGTGTTTCCATCCGTGTTTTATCTCCCAGAATACTTCCCTTAGACCGCTGACTACTCGGATCTATCGATAAGATAGCAACTTTATGCCCCTTGCTGATCAAATGCTTTCCAAAAACTTCAATAAAAGTGCTTTTTCCAACTCCCGGAACACCTGTAATTCCTATCCGGATAGAATTTCCGGTTTTGGGTAGTACAGCGTGAATGATCTCCCTTGCAAGTTTTTTATCGCTGTTGAGATTACTTTCAATTACTGTAATGGCTCTGGAAAGGATTACCCTGTTGCCATTCAGGATACCCTTAATATATTCTTTAGCACTTAACCTTTTTTTTGGTCTCATTTCTTATTTTATTATAAAGCTAAGGGATTTTCTAAATAAAGATTCCCCCGGTTTTTTTATATAAAGTACTTACAGATTTTTTGCCATTATAATGGCAGTTACCATTATTACATATGTTATAAGCCCGAGTAAAGAGACGTAAACCATTATCTTATCTCCAAAATCAAAGTTGATGGCTTCGAGAATGATAAGTTTGGAAATGAACAGGATAGCAAGGTAGATAAGCCTCTTAAAAGTTTTGTATTCTTACTCGGTCTTGACTTAAAGTATTCAGCTATACGGTGTTCAAATCTGATGTTGGTCTTCAATAACATGTTTTTTATCCTCAATCAATCTTTTTATCGGTATATCAGCTTTTGTTAAAATTTAAAAATTAATTTGATCCTAATCACAATCTGTTTCTTTGATGTAAAACTAACAAAATTTTTTTCTTATCGAATTATACAGTCCAGTTCTTTTTTCATCTTTTTAATGATTTCGGCATAGGCCGGATCCTGAGCGAGATTTTTGGTCTCCAGCGGATCTTTTTTGTAATCATAAAATTCTACGGCATCGATCTTTCCTTTGATATAATCCTTTGATTTTTTGTAATCCCCATTATGCCATTCAATATAACGGTAGCGGTCATTTCTCAGCGAATATCCCATTTTACCATTTCTGGGATACTGGCTTAAGGCAACATCCTGAACTTTTTTAACCGAACCGTTAAGGATAGGTATTAAAGAGATTCCTTGTAGTTTCTCCGGTGTTTTAAGGCCGGTAAATTCACACAGTGTCGGAAAAATATCAATTAATTCTGCCGGATGTGTATTTATAACATTTGTTTTCATTCCCGGCGCTTTAATGATCAATGGAGTTCTTGTTGCCTGCTCATAGTTGGTTTGCTTACACCACAATCCATGATCTCCGAGGTGCCATCCGTGATCGCCTATCAATACAATGATTGTATTCTTTTCAAGTCCGGAATCCTTAAGGTATTTAAGAACTTTTCCGATCTGTGCATCCACATAAGATACGGCGGCATAATAACCATGGATCAGTTCTTTTTGTTTTTTAGGGATTACTCTGCCCTGCGAATCAAGATTCATTTTAATATCTGAGTAATTCTTCAATTCACCGAATTTATGATAAGCATAACCGGGAGCTCCAACAGCATGTTTTTGATAGGGAGCCAGTTTTATATCCTCTCTTTTATACAGGTCCCAGTATTTTTTTGGTGCAACAAAAGGGAGATGAGGTTTTTTAAAGCCAATGGTTAAAAAGAAAGGCTGTTTTTTGTTTTGAAAATCTTTTAAGAGTTCGATACTTCTTTTCGCAATGGCGCCATCCGGTAGAGCATCATCAGGAACATCTTCGCTTTCCACAGCCGGTCTTGCCCCCAATTCATTTAATTTTCGCCGTATATTAAATTTTTCCCCCTGTTTTTTTTGTTTTAAAAGCTCATTGTACATCCTATGGGTACTCTTGTTCTGATATTGAAAATCGGCAGGAGGACCGGTAAGTTTACTGTAAGGTAACTGATCATCATGAATAAAAGGGATGCTCCACGATTGCGGATCATCATTTTTAGCGCCATGCAGCACTTTCCCGAGTCCGGCGGTAATGTATCCGTTTTGCTTAAAATATTCGGGCATGGTGAGCGAATTGGGTACTTTATCACGCATATGGGTCTTTAGATCAAGTATTTGGGTATAATCCGGGCGCATACCGGTCATAAAGCTCACTCTTGATGGGGCACAAACGGCCTGCTGAGCCTGTGCATTGGTAAAAGCAACACTTTCTTTTACAAAAGAATCGAGATTTGGGGTTTTGATCTCTTTTTCACCCCAGGAATTGATCAGGGGTTTCAGGTCATCTACTATGATAAAAACCACGTTGGTTTTTTGAGCCTGCATGCTAATGTTGATCAGGATCAGTACAATTAATATTTTTAACGATCTCATATTATTCGTTTTAAAGGTTTATTCTACAATGAGTTTGAAGGTCTTATTATTAATTCTTAGAATATAGATTCCGGATTCAATATTTTGAATATTTAATTCTATACGGTCTGTTTTATTGATGTAATTCAACTTTTCAGAAACTGTCTTTCCTTTCAGATTATACAGCTTTAAATAAATATCCTTATTAAAGTTTCCCTTGATATTTATTATTTCTTTGGCAGGATTTGGATAGATATTTTCAATATCATCGAGCTTATTATAATCGTCAACAGCCAGAATTCCATCTATATCGCTGTGATTTTTGTGATTTTGATTGTAGGCATGCCACCATTTTTCAACTTCTCTTTTTATATTGGAAAGAATATCCTGATACGCGGGATCACTGATCAGATTTTTCCTTTCGATAAAATGTAAATTATTTTCCGGGTATTCATAAAGCTCTTCGGCGAAGGCCACAACCTCATCATAAGTATTTTCCATTGGGGTTTGCTTCGTCCATAAAGTGTACCGGTACCGGTCCTTTTTAAAAGAATAGCCTTTTTTTCCTTCGTGCCTGTAAAAACTTACTGCAAGTCCTAAAGGAAATGTGGTTTCTGCACTTTCATCGGTAAAATAGGAGTTTCCCTGAAATTGTTCCAGTAGCGGAAGATCGAGCATTCTGCATATACTGGGAAACAGATCGATAAGCTGTACGGCACGGTTTTCTACCCCACTGTTTCTGGAAGGGTCGATAATGATAAAAGGTACCTGAGTAGCATTCTGTAACAAATTGTGTTTTCCCCAGATGTTATGATCGCCCAGTTTAAATCCGTGATCACTGGTAAGGATGATGATGGTATTGTTTTTTTGTCCGTTTTTTTCCAGAGCGTCAACTACTTTACCGATCTGCGCATCGATATAGGAAATGGCTGCATAATAGGCGAGGATGGTTTCTTTTTGTTTTGATTCGTCCAGAACCTTTTCAAACCCGTTAACTGTTGAGGTGAAATTGTCGTTTTTTCCCTGATCCCCGTCGAGATAAGCTTTGATGTCCAGATAATTTTTAAACTCGCCGGAGGTGGAAAAAGCTATGTTATTTGTGCCTTCGGGAAGCTGTTGGTACGCTGTAACCTCGATGTTGTTTATATTGTAAAGATTCCAGTATTTTTCAGGGGCAATAAAAGGTAAATGAGGTTTTTTAAAACCAACAGAAAGAAAGAAGGGTTTATCCTGATCTTTAAAACTATTTAATTTATTAATGGCATCCAAAGCGATCTGTCCGTCTACATAACCATCATCATCAACTCCTGTAGGTCCTTTTTCTGTCGATTGATCTGCCAGAACACGGTATTGTCCCTTAACAAAAGATCCGTATTCAGCGGGATAGGTATATTGAGAAGGATTGGGATATTGAACCGACCACGAAATACCATCATGATCATCATCAACATTTCTCGGATCAAATACTTTACCAACCGCAGAAGTGATATAGCCTTTATGTTTTAAATACTGAGGTAAAGAAACAATATCCGGAGAAACCTCACGAAGCTGAACCTTTAAATTGATTACGCCATTGGTTTCCGGATAGGTTCCGGTAAGAAAACTGGCTCTGGAGGGACCGCAAACCGGATAAGAGGTCTGGACATTGGTAAATCGGATGCCTTCCTGCGACAATTGATCTATATGAGGGGTGATCACGGCATCATTGCCAAAACTCGCTTCATCAGTGTTCAGGTCGTCCACAATAATCAGTAAAACATTCTTTCCGTTTCCCTGGGCATGCGAATAAAAATTAAAAATGAGTGTAAATAAGATTGTTATATAAAAGATCTTCTTCATAGGTTATTTCTCTTTTCCCGTGATATTCTTTTGAAATTCTGTATGCAGGATATTTTTAAGATGCTCAACAGTTTCTTTATAAACCGGGTCATCAACTACGTTTATATTTTCATCCGGATCTTTTTGATGATCGTATAACATACTGGTTATGGTCTTAAAATTCTTCAGATCGATGAATTCAGTATAGGCAAAATCCTTTGTTTTTATGGTAAAAGCATTGGCTGTTTTGGTAAACACATGATCTTTTCCTTTTAATCCTGGTTTAGTAAAAAGAGGAACCATACTTTTTCCTTCCAGCTGATCCTTCGGAGGAGTCAATCCGCAAAGTTCTGCAAGGGTAGGGTAGAGGTCTACCAGCTCAACCAGAGCATTGGTAACTTCACCTTTTTTCATATCGGGAGTCCTGATTATCAGCGGTACATGACTTGCATCGTGATAAGGATTGTATTTTGCCCACTGGGTATGCTCCTGCAGACTGTATCCATGGTCGGCAACCAGTATTACGATGGTATTCTGATCTAGTCCTTCCTCTTTTAAAGTGTTTAAGATATTTCCGATGAGTCCGTCCACATAACTCACAGTAGCATCATATCCATGGATTAATTTTAAGGCGGTGGCATCATCTACCTGGCCTTTTTTAGGAATACCGGTATAAGCTCTCATTTCTCCCCAGTTACTGATAGAAATTAAGGGGGCGTTTTTAGGGATAAAATTATTGTAAGGCTGTTTGATCTCTTCTTTAGAATATTTATCCCAGTGTCTTGAAGGGGCATTAAACGGAAGATGATTGCTGATAAAACCGGCA
>QNYL01000140.1 GCA_003973375.1 Flavobacteriia bacterium | reverse complement strand
GACTACCTTTACATTGAATTAAACTATTATACTTTGAAAATATTCAGGAAAATATTAACCTTTCCTTTTATTGTGCTGGTGCGGTTTTATCAGGTAGCCATATCGCCGTACACGCCAAGCAGTTGCCGTTATACACCAACCTGTTCACATTATACGGTGGAAGCCTTGCAAAAACACGGTCTTTTCAGGGGCGGATGGTTGTCGGTAAAAAGAATTGCCAGCTGTAATCCGTGGGGAGGAAGTGGTTATGATCCTGTTCCGGAAAAGATAGAGAAAAAGAAAAAATAACTTTTTTATATTTTTCAAAGCTACCTTTCTTAAAGGTGTGATTTTTACTTTGTTTGATTCCTAAATGAATTAAATGGGAATAGAAATATTATTTGAATGACAAATCTTGTTGTGTTGGTGCTGGGCGCAGGGATAATGAATGGAGTACCGAAATTGCGTTTATCGCAGCATAGCAAGATAAAAAGAGCATGAAGGTACGGGAATGAATGGTGCGCAGCAATCACCTTGGCCAGCAGAGATTTTTTTGTTTCTTTTTTTATCCAAAAAAAGAATAAGAGATAAATTAATAATGTTTTACCAAAAGAGTTAAACTGTTTGTTTTGATCTTTTTAAAAAGATCACTAATCCATTTAACACTTCTTCTTAGGCTTTACAAAAGACCCCTCTTAGAAGCTGTTATTTTTACTATTATTTACTTCATCATACAAATAATCTATTAAAATTTTATTAATAATCATTTTTGTTTGCTGATATTTCAAAGCTTAATCATTAAGTTTGCAGGGTCTTTTTAACTGACTTTTATGAAGGAATTAAACGATTTTATCTGGGAAACTCATGGGGTTCATACCGGTACGGAAACTGATTATGTAAAACACGGTATTGATAAACTGGAAGATGTTGTAGAGAAGGCCATTGCTGCCGGTCATAATAATGTTACATTTATTATTCATTCCCCACGTCTTACGAGTTTTCGGTATAAGGCAGAAAAAGACACCAATCTGAAATTTATCAGAGGTAATCGGTCGTATATCAATTATCCTAAAAGAATTGCCGGTTTAAAGGAAAAATACGGTGATCAGATCAACATAAAATTTGGTATTGAACTGGAGTGGATGGGATCGGATATCGGATTGCAATGGAGCCGTTCAAAGATATTTCAGGCTGAAGATGCTGATTTTGTAATCGGGTCGGTACATTTTGCTCCGGAAGGTTTACCCTATGACGGAAGTATAGAGGAAGCTCATGAACTGCTTCAGTTGCGTGGAAGTCTCGATGCGTACTGGAACGGTTATATTGAAGAGATGATGGAAATGATTGAGTGTTTTGGTAATATGATCCAGATAATTGGTCATATTGATCTGCCCAAACTCAATATGGAAGTCCCGGAAGCCATCAAAAACTTTGAAACGAGTGACGCTCCTTTGGCTATCAAATTCAGAACGCTTTTAGAAATGATTGCCGATCATAATTTATCTCTTGATGTAAATATGGCCGGGAAGGTGAAAGGTTGTGGTATTTATCCCTCACAAAACATCCTGAGAAGAGCCTATCAGTTAAAGATTCCGGTGGCCTTAGGTACTGATACACATCATATCAAACTTTACGGACTTAATTTTAAGGAAAGTCTCGAATATATCAAAGAGGCCGGATATCAGCAATATGTAAGTTATTCAAGGCTGATCCCTGAAAAGAGAACCATTTATAACGATCATGATCTGAAGATCAAATATACCATTCTCAACAAGGGTATCGAACTGCTGAATCAGCGTCTTGACGATGATCACAGAAAGATCATTCCTCAGTTCTCATTTGGAGGCAGTTTTTCTGAATTCCTGAAAATTTATAAAGATGCAACCGGAATGGGAGCGTATAACGCCATGCGTATCAGGAAAAATAATAGGTCGATCACGATCAGTAATGAGGTACCTGAAAATACCATGAAAAATGTAAAAGGATTGTTCTCTGTACATAAAGATAGGCCCGGTGTACTGTCTTCTATCTTTAATACGCTTGCCTCGGAGGGGATCAATGTGGAAACTGCCCGGTTAAAATCGAAGAATGACGGAACTGCGGTGGCTTTTATTACGGTTTCAGAAGATAACGGACGTATTGAGAATGCAATAGATTTTATCAAGGGAACTGACAGAGATATCTTTATTGATATTACTTACCAGAAGAAAAAACGCTTGCCTGTTTATGTAAAAAAAGGGATCTTTTTATACGAGATGGATGGCGTTCGGATGAATTTACCCTTGCATCACAATCTGATCCTGACCCGTCATAACAATGCTCCGGGGGTTCTTTTGATCCTTTTATCAGCTTTAGCCTCTAAAAATATCAACATCATTGATATGCGACTGGGAAAACGGAACAAAATAGGTTATTCAGCTCTTGCTGTGGATGGCGATGTTGGTGTAATCAGAAATTTGCTTAATAAGCTTGGGGATCAATATTATGAAGCCAATCTGATAGAGTTTCACAGTATTTGATGGCTTGGTAATATCAATCTTGCCACTCTGAAGAGATGAGCGTTCTTATTTGTATTTATTTATTGTATGATTAACGATAATAATTTCCATCTTTTTTGTATTTTGTACCGGATTATAATACTAAATAAACCCATTTAAAAAGTTTTAGAAGATGCTAATTACAACAACAGAAACAATTCCAAATGAAGAGATTACGGAAATTTTAGGTATTGCCAGAGGAAGTACAGTAAGAGCCAAAAGTGTTGCCAGTGATTTTATGGCAGGTTTGAAGAATCTTGTAGGTGGAGAACTGGATGAATACACAAGGTTACAGGGAAATTCAAGAGAGCAGGCTATGCAAAGAATGGTTAATGATGGTAAAAGGCTTGGTGCTGATGCTATAGTAAATGTGAGATTGACCACTTCAACTATTACGCAGGGTGCTTCAGAGATTCTGGCTTACGGTACCGCTGTTAAAATAAAATAGAATGATGATTAACCTCGAATTTTTTATGATTTTCCTATATATTTCTTTTTTAATAGTAACGGTTCTGATTGTTATTTACTTGATCATAAAAAGAATAAAAAACCGTGGTAATGAGGGATTTGAAGAAAGAGATAATTGATAATCACTTCCTTCAAATAATGATATTTGGAAAACTGAATATAAAAGAGGATTTAGAATTACAATTATTTGTTATTAAATGATTTATCAGGATAAGCCGGAGGCTGAGGTACTTTTCGTGGATCTTTATCAATTTCTTTTAATAACAGATCGATAGCTTTTTCCAGTTGCGCATCTTTTCCTTTAAAGGTTTCATGGGGTAAATTATCAATAACAATATCAGGTTCAAAACCACGTCCTTCAATGATCCATTTGCCATCAGCACTGTAAACACCCATCATAGGAGCTCTTGCCAGTCCGCCATCAGTTAAACGGTTTACGCTGCTCAGCCACACTTCACCACCCCAGGTTCTCATACCGATCGCTGTACCCAGTCCCAGTTTTTTAAATCCTTCGGCGAAAGCCTCGCCATCGGAAGCAGTAAACTGATCTACCAGTATAACAATGTGACCTCTAAAGGCATAAGGCATGTTCCAGTAAGGTTTACCCGATCTTGATTTCCAGTACATCCAGGCTTTTCTCAGGAGTTTTTCAAGAATAAAACTGTCAATATTCCCACCGCGATTGTGTCTTACATCTATGATAAGTCCCGGGCGATCAAAAACCGGGTAAAATTCTTTATACCACTGGTTGATGTCATTACTTCCCATGGCCTGCAAGTGTAAATATCCAATCTTGTTATCCGATTTCTTTTCAACTTCCAGTCTTCGCGAATATTCCCAGTCACGGTAACGTAAACCATAAATCCGTCCTGCCGGATTAACAATAGCTTCTTTTTTTATATTACCACGCCGGTATGTGATCCTCACTTGTTTGCCTGCCTGATTTCTGATCAGTTCACCGATATCTGTTGCCGAGAGTGTTGGTTTTCCATTGATATGGGTTATAATATCCCCATTCCGGAAATCAAGATAAGGATTATCAAGAGGAGAGCGTTCATTGGGATAATCGGGATCAGCTTTATATATATGATCGATTCTAAAGCCGCCCTTAGCTTCGTCTCTGCTGAATCTTGCGCCGAGGCTGGCTACAGGAATGTTTTTCTGTCCTTTACGTTCATCTCCTCCTCGAACACTGGTGTGCAATACCGAAAGCTCCCCAACATATCTGCCGATCAGATCAGAGAGTTCATTTCTTGTAGTTACCCGATCAACCAACGGCAGGTATTTTTGGTACATTGCCTCCCAGTTTACTCCGTGCATATTCTTATCGTAAAAATAATCTCTTTCCATACGCCAAGCATCTTTAAAGATCTGTTTCCAGTCTTCTTTTGGGGAAATTGAGAATTTCCAGCCGCTCAGATCGATCTTGTTCTTTGACAGATCGCCGACTTTTGAAGTTCCGGCATCGATCATATAAAAATTATTCTTCTTCCTGACCAGCATCTTTTTTCGATCTCCCGTTAATTCAAAACTTCTGATATCCTCTATCATGGTTTCCAGTTTAGGATTCTTATTGGTAATCTTTACAAATTTAAGATGACTTTTTGCACCCACTCCCGTTTCCCTTGAGATCAGGTAAAGTGCTTTTCCGGTTACTTCGAGTCCGCTGTAATTTCCCGGTTTTACAGGCACTTCAGCAATACGCTGCGTAATTCTATCTTTATCGATTGTTACTTTTACAGAGGTTTTTGGTTCGTCTTTTTTATCCTTCTTTACTTCAGTGTACAACTCATCATCATTTTTAAAAGGAGATCTTGTGTTTTTTTGGAGTGCAATATAAAAGATCTTTTCACTGGCATCAAAATAAGGTTCCGGCTGACGGGTTCCCCACGGGCTCCCTACCAGGCTCGTAAAATTCCTGTCGGATAAAAAGTAGATAAATTTTCCGTCCTGACTGCATTTAGGATCGGTACTGTTAGCCCTGTCGGTGGTCAAAGGAAAAAGATCACTTGTGGTAAGATTGTAAATTTGTATCTGAGCCATACTGTTACCGGCATTCTGAACAAAGGCAAGCCATTTGCTGTCGGGCGACCAGGAAAAGGATCCAATACCTTCTTTATTTGAAGAGATTTTTTTACTGACTCCCGTCAAAAGATTTAAGATATACATATCGGCAGCCAGATCTTTATATGCCAGCCACTTGCCATCCGGTGAAGGTACTCCGCCATATCTCAGAATCTTTCCATCATGGGTTATTGTTTTAGGTGCTCCGAGACCATTTGAGGGCATCTTAACAAATTCAAACTCCCCACTTTCATCTGATAAAGTAATGAGATTTTTTCCGTCAGATGAAAAAACAGCATCTCTTAAGCGTACATTTTTCTGGTCG
>QNYL01000092.1 GCA_003973375.1 Flavobacteriia bacterium | reverse complement strand
ACAATTACTTCATTTTTCTTAAGGTTTTTTACAAGTTTAATAATTTTGTCATTCGGCAAAAACGAAGCATTTAGCATGATATTGGCCTCACGTTCTACTATTGGGTATTTTTCTTCCAAATATGCTTCGGTAAGTGTAGTAATAGTATTGCCAAGCCGTTTTTCCCACTTTTCACGAATGGTAAGTATTCCGATACGCAGATCGGCTACGGGTTTGGTATAGGTTAACGGTAAAAGCCCGGCACGGGAGCTGCCGTCAAATAAGATATAGTTCATTTTTTTATTCAAGTTTTGACAAATATATTATAATTAACGAACAGACCCCTAAAAATGTTTTGCACTCATTAAAATAATAGTTGTTTTTTTATGTTATAGTTAAAGATTATATTTTCAATTATCTCACTTAAGATCCGGTAAGAGATCCTAAACGTTTGGCATACAATACCGGGTTGGTTTTTGGTGTAGCATTAATTGAATTTGCCGAATTGTAGAATTTACCTGAAGAAGTGAGTAACTGGAGTAAAGATTATTCAGAACGAAAAAAAGTTCTTAATTCAAGAATTCTAGGTTTTACTTCACTTTTTATTATGGATCCTTTTAATCAGATATTAAACGGGTTAGGCTATAAAACACAAAATAAGGTGCAAACTTATTCTTCTATTTCTCCTGTTGATTATAATTTGACTACCGGCAAACACCTGTTTGGGGCATCCAGATTGTCATGACCTTTTGATTATAATTTGATCTGCCCTTTAAAAAATTCGAGCTTAAAATAAATTTTAAGAACTATATTATTAATAAATTTGCCACTCATGAAAATTAAAGCACTTATTTTTTTTATCATTTCCTTGCTTTTTCTGTTTATTTCATCTGATATTTACGCTCAGCAAGACGGTCAGGAAAGGCAGGAATCAATTTGTTTTACTGTAAAACCCTTACAGTTTGGAAATGATTTTTTACCTATAAAAAGTATTCAGATCGACGAATCTTTTCCTGAAGAATATGATGTGCCTCAATATGTTACCGATTATAAATATCAATTTCTTATGTTTGATGCTGTAAGAGATCCGAAAAGGCTTGGATACAATTTCGGAATTTATGTAGGGGCAGCCTTGATTTCTTACGGAGTACTCTGGATAATGCCGGAAAGTGTAACCGGATGGGATAAGGAATCGATGAGGAAAGGAGGGATGTTTAAAAGATGGAAGGATAATGTGAAAAAGGGACCGGTTTGGGATACAGATAGTTTTTATCTGAACTGGATCATGCACCCCTTCATAGGAGGAGTTTATTATATGAGTGCCCGGGGAAGCGGTTATAAGCGCTGGGAATCATTTACTTTTTCTTTCCTGATGTCCACATTTTTCTGGGAGTACGGAGTAGAGGCTTTCGCCGAAGTTCCTTCCTGGCAGGATATTATCATAACACCTACTGTGGGTTCGTTGATCGGGGAAGGATTTTTTATTGCAAAGAGAAAAATTATTCAGAATGAAAAAAAAGTTCTGAATTCGAGATTTCTCGGTAGTGTCTCCCTTTTTATTATCGATCCGATCAATACGATAGTTGACGGACTGGGTTATAAAACACAAAATAAAATGCAGGTTTATTCTTCAATAGCTCCTGTAGGGACGGATTATACTTCAGGGAAATCAGCCTGGGGCCTCAATGTTTCTGTGCGTTTTTAACCTAAAATAATTATTTTTTAAAAATATTAAGATAAAAAAAACACTCTTAGGTGTATTGATATTGATTTCAACGGGATTGTTTGCACAGTTAAAGCCCGGTTATGAAAAAGCAGAATATGTTGAACTTTTAAAGATTTATGGTCAGCATTATGATACGATAAATAAAGATGAGATTTTCCCGAAACCTGAATATTCCAAAGTTTTATACCGATCGGAAGAGATGGGTTTACACAATAAATGGGATCTGTGGATGTATAAAGAAAAAATTCCGGTAATCAGTATTAGAGGAACCATTCCTAATCAGGTAAGCTGGCTGGAAAATTATTTTGCTGCCATGGTCAAGGCCAAAGGGTCTTTTCAGCTGTCTGAAAAAGAGCGGTTTGAATATGATCTGGCAGAAAATGACAGGGCAGAAGTTCATATCGGATGGCTTATCGGAACAGCTTTTCTTATAAAAGATATGCTTCCCAGAATCAATTCTCTGATTGAAAAGGGGCATAAAGAATTTTTTATTGTTGGTCATAGTCAAGGAGGTGCCATTGCCTTTTTACTCAACGCATATCTTCACAGACTCCGGCGAAATCATAAATTTCCGGAAGATGTAGTGTTTAAAACCTATTGCAGTGCTGCTCCAAAACCGGGAAATATCTATTTTGCCTATGATCTGGAATATCAAAACATAGATGGCTGGCTTTTTAATACTGTGAATGCTGCCGACTGGGTGCCGGAGACTCCTTTTTCTTTGCAAACCGTACATGATTTTAATGAGGTAAATCCGTTTAATAATTTTAAAAATGATCTGAAAGAAAAACCTTTTGTAAAACGGATGGTCTTTAAACATGTTTTTAATAAACTGACCAAACCATCATTTAAAACACAAAAAGAGTATAAAAAATATATGGGAAAGGCCTTAAGTAAATATATTGAAAAGGATCTTCCCGGACTTATACCGCCCGAATTTACCAACAGCAGTTACTATACCCGTGCCGGAACTACCATCGTACTCAATCCGGATGAAGCCTATAAAAAGAAATTTAAGGATTCAGGGGATGATATTTTTATTCATCATCATGTAACTTCTTATTTGTATCTAACGAAACAGTTGAAATAATACAGCTCTAAGGTCAAATTCCGAAAGCTAATTATTCAGGAGACTCTCAATTAAAAACAGGCTGCGATTTTATGCATTTTATTTTTTTTATTTTCTATTTTACGTGATATTTGTATCATAAATATTTTAAAAATTTATGATTTGTATTTTTTGTAATAAACACATGTTAATATATTTAGAATGAAAAGACTTATTTTATTTTATCTTTTAATGGTATCAGCTTTTACGTATTCTCAAAATGAAGAGAATGATAATTTGACAAAATTCGGACGTATAAATTTGGGGGTTCATGGTATTGAATTCTCTTATGAATTACCTGTGTCAAATAAATTTGTCTGGGAAAATAATCTTGGAATCGGTCTTGGGATGAATAAAAACGGAAGTATAGCCCAATATTACTGGGCTTTTAATAAACCAACTCCTTACCTGAAATCAGAATTGAAGTTTGTTTACAATAGAAATAAGAGAATATTGAAAAAAAGACCTGTCCATAATAACTCAGGCAATTATATAGGCTTGCAGGCAAAATATAGTTTTGGTAATAAGAACGTATACGATCTTGATGAAACTGTATTAACAGAGATCCATTGGGGGATTCAAAGAAATCTTGGAAGAAGATTCCTGTTTAATACCCATATCGGATTTGGATATCTATGGGATTTCGATAACAGTTCAGGAGAAATTTCTCCTACACTTGGAGTGAGATTTGGATATAGATTATTTTGATTCAATAAAAGTTTTGGAACTAATCAGTGTACTGAAAACCAATAATGGTAACTGCTTATGATGATTCTTGTTTTATCTTTGTGCCACTTTGTACTTCTTTGAGCAACTTTGTTTATGGATATATCTGAAATGTTCTCGACTGCGCTCGAACTGACAAAGATTCTCCATCCTACTCAGACCTGGAAATGATACGTTTTATTTGAATTATTAAAAATTGAAATATTCAAACCAACTCTTTAAACACCAATCGTGTCCTTTGTTTTATTCCTGTTGATCTTTCCTGTTGGAGTTTCAATAAATTTCTTAACAAAAAATACTTCTTTTGGCATTTCATATTTAGAAAGAACTTTTTTAAGAGGAAACTGTTCCTGCCCTCCTTCAACAATTAAAATAATCTTTTCTCCGAGTTTATCATCCGGAAGCGAGCTGATAAAAAAACGTGAGGATATTAAAGGAGTGATCTTTTTTTCAATTTCCTCGGGAAGGATCTTGATCCCTCCGGTATTGATAATATAATCATATCTACCCAGCCACCTGAATTTATTTTCAGAGGTGATTTCCACCAGATCATTTGTAATCAAAATATTATCAGCTACTTTTGGTGCATTGATCACCAGACAACCCCGCTTATCAGTACTGATCTTTACCTCCGGTAAAACCTGATAAAATTCTGATCTTTGATCGGTATTTAAAGGCTTTACGGCAATATGTGTTATCGTTTCCGTCATTCCGTACATGGCAAAGATCTTTGTAGGTATTTCCTGAATCTTATCAATCAGTTCTTCTGAGACTGCCCCGCCGCCAACAATCAGTTTTTTGATCAGGCTGATCTTATCTAAAGAATGATAGAGTTGCAAAGGAACCATCGCCGAGAAATCGTAGGTTTTATCAATATTTTGCAAAGGATTTGAACTCACAGCAGTTACATCCAGATGCCAGCCCAGCACCATCGCCCTTACCAGCATCATTTTTCCCGCAATGTATTTAACCGGCATACAAAGAAGGGCTGTTGTTCCTCCGGAAAGATCAAAATAAGAGCCGGTTGCCTTCGCAGAATTGATCATCTGATCTTTTTTAATCGTGATCTTTTTTGGTTTTCCGGTTGAACCTGAGGTTTTTACAATCACATAAGGCGAATCATCAAACCATTCCGATAAAAAGGAAAGTAACTCTGTTGCTTCATTTTTAACATAATTCAACAGTTCTTCTTTTGAAGAAAAAGACCTTCCGTTCAATTGAAAATCAGGATGCAAAGACTTTGTACTCATTTTAAAATTAAAAACCCAATGAAAATAGTCCGTTAAAAATACAACATAAGCAGGAACTGTTCTTTCAAAAATAAAAAAAGATGGTCTGCACTTAAAAAAATATCTTTAAATACATTGTAAATCCCCTGACAACCTAAATTTATTTATATTTACATAGACCAAAAAACGTATTTTACACAACAAAAAACCCTTAAATTTTAAATATTGGCCTTAGACGAATATATTTATGGTAAGATTGCTACCTTTTTTAAAAAGAGAAAGAAAGCCTCTGTTGAATCGGATGCAAGAACCGTAAAACTAACCGATATCAACGCAAGACTGAGTATTTTTGCGCGTGCCATTACCGGATCACCTATTGATATTTATCCTGCTACCCGCGAAGGAGGCTATAAGAACAACAGTTTTTTTCTTCCTCAGATCTATTCTGAACTGGATACTTATGATGACAACCTTTCCTTCTATCTTTTCAGGGTTTTATATTTATCTGTACAAAAAAATCTGGATATCAACTGGAAAGATCAAGGGGAGAGATCTTTGGAGGAATCACAACAAAAAGCACTTGAATCCTCTGCAAAGATCCTAAAGGAGTTGTTTGAAGAATTTCCGATTACAGAAAAA
>QNYL01000085.1 GCA_003973375.1 Flavobacteriia bacterium | reverse complement strand
CTGTAAAGTAAAAAAGGATTTTATTCTTTATTAAAAAAGCCGGATCTTAGTTAAGATCCGGCTTTTATTTTATCAGATTGTTTTGTAATTAGTGTCTGTCTATAAAGTGCTTGATTTTTGAAAGATTAAGATTTTTGATGGATTTTTGTTTTTTTTATTGCAGCAAATGCCTGTGTATTAGGCAAAATAAAAAAAGGAAAAAGGCGCAAAAAGATAATTTTTTCAATTCGATGACTTTATAGACAGACACTATTTACCACAAATGAGCATTAAAAGAAGCTAAAAGGAACAATAATTGAGCTGAGTAAAACTTTATTGGTTTTGAAAGAACATAACCACCGGCTAAGCTGCTGGTTTTATAAAATGAAAATATAATTGCTGTTTTAAAAACCTATTTCCGTAACTGTAGTGACACAGAAAGCATTTGAAAAGATAATTTATTAACTTTATACAAATATTTAAAATAAAACTGTGGAACAAAATTTCAAAGTTAAAGTAAATGATTCTCTTGATTTTTCTATAAGATCCGCTCAGGCTGAAAAACTGGACCTTGTAAATACTTCCCCATCGGGATATCATATACTCCATAAAAACAAGGCTTTTAAAGCGAAACTGATCTTAGATGATTTTCAGAAAAAACAATATACCATAAGAATAAATTCAAATACTTATCAGGTAACAATCCTGGATGAACTGGATCTTCTTATCGAAAAAATGGGATTCTCATCGGGCAACAATAAAAAAATGAATCATATCAAAGCTCCCATGCCGGGAATAATTATCGGACTGGAAATAAAAGAAGGAGATGCTATCAAAGAAGGAGATACTTTACTGATCCTCGAAGCTATGAAAATGGAAAACGCCATTACGAGTCCGAAAGACGGTATTGTAAAATCAATCCATATCAAACTGAACGACACTGTGGAAAAAGGAAAATTGTTAATCGAATTAGAATAAATATGAAGAAAATATTAGTTGCCAACCGTGGTGAGATTGCCCTGAGGGTAATGAGAACTGCCCGAAAAATGGGAATCAAAACTGTTGCCGTTTATTCTGATATCGATAGAAATGCACCTCATGTGAAATTTGCCGATGAAGCTGTTAATATCGGGAAGAATCCTTCCGGCGAGTCCTATCTCAAAGGAGACAAGATCATTGAAGTTGCAAAATCCTTAAATGCAGACGCTATACATCCGGGTTATGGTTTTTTAAGTGAGAATGCAGGTTTTGCAGAGGATGTAGAGAACAACGGACTTATCTTTATCGGACCCAAATCCAAATCGATCAGGATGATGGGCGACAAGCTGGCCGCAAAAGATGCTGTAAAAAATTATAATATCCCAATGGTTCCGGGGGTAGATCATGCCATTTCCAATCCGGAAAAAGCCATTGAGATCGCCAAAGAGATTGGATTTCCCATTCTTATCAAAGCTGCAGCCGGCGGTGGCGGAAAAGGAATGCGTATTGTGGAAAACATCAAAGAACTACCTTCGCAGATGAAAAGAGCCATCAGCGAGGCGACCTCAGCCTTTGGTGACGGATCGGTTTTTATTGAAAAGTACTTTACTTCCCCAAGGCATATTGAGATCCAGATTCTGGCCGATAAACACAACAACATCCTTTACCTTTTTGAACGTGAATGCAGCATTCAGCGAAGGCATCAAAAAGTAATCGAAGAGGCTCCCTCATCAGTACTCACTCCCGAAATGAGAAAAAAAATGGGAGAAGCTGCCGTTAATGTAGCACGTTCCTGTGATTATATCGGTGCCGGCACTGTGGAATTTCTTGTAGATGATCAGATGAATTTTTACTTTTTAGAGATGAACACCCGTTTACAGGTTGAGCATCCCGTAACCGAATTCATTACCGGAATTGACCTGGTTGAACAACAGATCAATATTGCCAGAGGAGAAAAACTCAGCTTTTCACAGGAGGATCTGAAAATGAACGGACACGCCTTAGAGCTTAGAGTTTATGCAGAAGATTCGTTAAATAATTTTTTGCCCAATGTAGGAAAACTGAAAACCTATAAGATTCCTACCGGTAAGAATATCCGTCTGGATGATGGTTATGAAGAAGGTATGGAAATCCCTATTTATTACGATCCGATGATCTCTAAACTCATCACTTACGGTAAAAACCGTATGGAAGCCATTCAGCTGATGATCCAGGCCATTAATAATTACCGGATCGAAGGTGTTAAGACCACTTTGCCTTTCGGAAAATTCGTATGTGAACACAAAGCATTTACCTCGGGTAATTTCAATACGCATTTTGTAAAGAATTATTACTCGGCAGAAAAACTTAAAGCTGAAATGAAAGAGGAGGCAGAAATAGCAGCCAATCTGGCTATAAAACTCTACCTCGAAGAACAGAAAATATTAAGAACCCCTTCATAACACTACCCCATTTAAGATGATGAATTCAAAACAGAAAAGCCTTTTAGAAAAGATAACCGAAGCAAAACTCGGCGGAGGCCTTAAAAGAATTGAAAAACAACATAAAAAGAAGAAATTAACAGCCCGGGAAAGAGTAGATCTTTTTTTAGATAAAAATTCTTTTGAAGAAATAGGAATTCTGGTTACCCACCGCACTACCGATTTCGGCATGGAAGAACAACAATTCTACGGCGATGGCGTGGTTACAGGTTACGGAACGGTTAACGGGCGACTTACCTATATTTTTGCTCAGGATTTTACCGTTTTTGGAGGGGCTTTATCAGAAACCAATGCTGAAAAGATCTGTAAGATCATGGATCTCGCCATAAAAGTTGGCGCACCTGTGATCGGGTTGAATGATTCAGGAGGGGCAAGAATTCAGGAAGGCGTAAGATCTCTTGGCGGATACGCCGATATTTTTTACAGGAATGTACAGGCTTCGGGGGTGATTCCACAGATCTCAGCCATCATGGGGCCCTGTGCCGGAGGAGCCGTCTATTCCCCTGCCATGACCGATTTTACCCTAATGGTTGAAGATACCAGTTATATGTTTGTAACCGGCCCCAATGTGGTAAAAACAGTTACCAATGAAGAGATCACCTTAGAGGAACTTGGAGGAGCCGGTGCGCATTCCACCAAATCAGGAGTTACCCATTTAACCGCTGCCAACGATGTGGAATGTATTGTTAAAACCAGAAAACTCCTCAGTTACATACCGCAGAACAATCGTGAGAAAGCACCCGATCTGCCTTTTGAAATCAAGGATGAGATCAGGGAAGAACTTGAAAATATCATTCCTGAAGATGCTCATAAACCTTATGATATGAAAAAAGTGATCGAAGGGATCTGTGATAAGGACAGTTTGATGGAGATTCAGGAAGATTTTGCCAAAAATATTGTAGTAGGTTTTGCCCGGCTTGCCGGAAAAAGTATTGGAATTGTTGCTAATCAGCCCATGAGCCTGGCCGGCGTACTTGATGTGAACAGTTCTAAAAAGGCCGCCCGTTTTGTACGTTTTTGCGATGCTTTTAACATTCCTTTACTCGTATTGGTAGATGTTCCCGGTTTCTTACCCGGATCCGAACAGGAATGGAATGGTATTATAGTAAACGGAGCTAAATTGTTATACGCTTTAAGCGAAGCAACCGTACCCCGAATTACCGTGATCACACGAAAAGCATACGGCGGAGCTTATGATGTAATGAACTCAAAACATATTGGTGCCGACATGAATTTTGCCTGGCCTACTGCCGAAATCGCTGTGATGGGTGCCAAAGGTGCCAGTGAGATCATCTTTAAAAAAGAAATTCGTGATGCCGATGATCCTGAGGCTAAATGGAAAGAAAAAGAAACCGAATATGCTTCTAAATTTGCCGATCCGTACAGAGCAGCACGACGCGGATTTATTGATGAAGTGATTCTGCCTAAAAATACCAGAAGAAAGCTGATCAAAGCTTATGCTATGCTGGAAAACAAAAAAGTGGTAAAACCCGATCGCAAGCACGGAAATATACCTTTGTAGAATGCTTTAATGTGATAATTGAATGACAAGGAAATTATATGATTTCGGCACTCAGTCCGAGATCGAGCAATTTGGAACATCTGGGCTTTAACTCATCAAATTCTCCTGTTTTTACAGCACATTTTCCTTTAAAATGCACAAGGTAAGTACATTGTTCTGCCTGTTCAAGGGTGTGATCACAAACATCAATCAATGAATTAATAACATACTCAAAAGAATGTACATCATCATTAAATAAAACAATTTCATGCTGATTAACTTCCTGCTCAAGGATATCAACTTCTTCTCTTTTCTTTTCTTTAATTCCCATCTCGTAGCTCATTTACATTTCTAAATCAGAGTGCTAAATTACATATTTTAACGCAACCCAATTATTTCTTTCTAAAGTTTTTTTAAGTTTTAGTCCGTTTTTCACAGCTTCCTTATCGATCACCGGTATATCTTCATTATAAAAACCACTTAAAAGTAAGATACCGTTTTCCTCCAGATTTCTTGCATAGTCCGAAATATCATTCAGTAGAATATTACGGTTGATATTGGCAATAATCACATCGTACTTCTTTTTCCCCAGCAATGAAGCATCCCCTTCATAAACCACAATATTGCTGCAATGATTTCTTTCAACATTTTCCAGTGAATTCTCATAACACCAGGTATCAATATCAATGGCATCGAGTTTCTTTGCTCCTCTCATTTCAGCAAAAATAGCCAGGATTCCGGTTCCGCAACCCATATCAAGAACCGTTTTGCCTTCCAGATCCAGATCGATCAGATGCTGAATCATCAAATGCGTGGTCTCGTGATGTCCTGTGCCGAAACTCATTTTGGGTTCAATCACAATTTCATAAGGCAGATCCTTTTTCTCGTGAAAAGGGGCTCTGATGCTCACCAGATCATCAACCACCAGGGGTTTAAAATTCTTTTCCCACTCTTCGTTCCAGTTGACCTGTTCAATTTCCTCCTTCGAATAAGTGATCTTGCACATCTCTGAATTCAGGATCTGAACCTCCTCTAAGATATTTTCTTTCCAGTCCTTTGTTTGAATATAGGCAGTAACACCTCCTTCTGTTTCAGTAAAACTCTCAAAACCCGCCTCTCCCAGCTCAGCAATCAAAATCTCCTTTACTGTTTCTTCATTCAGTCCTTTGGGTTCTAGGGAAAACGTATATCCTATATAGTTCATTCCAATACTGTCAGAGTTAAAAAAAGTTCCCTAAATCATCCAATTCAGGGAACTTCTATTTATAATTTACTTATTTATATCGCTTTAATGATCGCTGTAAAATCATCAGTCCACCAATCAAACCACCGTCAACATCTTCTTTTGAAAAGATCTCTTTGGCATTTCCCGGTTTTACACTACCTCCGTAAAGAATACTTACTTGTTCAGCTACATCACTGATATATCTTTGTGCCACAAGCTCACGAACAAAAGCGTGCATTTCCTGCGCCTGTTCCGGAGAAGCTGTTTCACCGGTACCTATAGCCCATACAGGCTCATAGGCCAGGATCACGTTCTTCCAGTCGTCAGAGGTCAGGTGAAATAATCCTTTTTTAATCTGCTCTTCAACCACTTTAAAATGATTTCCGCTTTTTCTATCTTCCAAAACTTCACCAAAACAATAAATCACTTCCATTCCGTGGGCCAAGGCTGTATCTACTTTTTTAGCCAGCAGTTCATTGGTCTCTCCAAAATACTCTCTTCGTTCAGAGTGCCCTAAAATTACAGTTTCAACATGTATACTTTTAAGCATATCGGCCGAGATCTCTCCGGTATAGGCTCCGCTCTCTGCCTGATGCATATTTTGTGCTGCAACTTCAATTTTACAATCTTTTGTCATCTTAGATGCCTTTTGCAGATTTGTAAACGGAGGCGCGATAATTACTCTTGTATCTGTTAATTTTACTCCTTTTACCTGTTTCATCAGGTCTTTAACTAAAACCTTTGTTTCTTTATAGGTTTTGTTCATTTTCCAGTTTCCTGCTACTATCTTGTTTCTCATGTTGTGATATTTTAATTTAGATGCAAAGATACTAAGAAAGCAAATAAAAGAATACATAAAATAGTTACTTTTGCAAAACAAATTTTAAAAAAATGAACAGGCAGCAACTTATTGATCAGATCAAAAAAAAGAAATCGTTTTTATGCATCGGATTGGATGTGGATCTCGATAAAATTCCACCCCATTTATCAGAGCTTGATGATCCGATTTTCGAATTCAACAAACAATTGATCGATGCCACACATCATCTGGCAGTTGCCTACAAACCCAATACTGCTTTTTATGAGGCATACGGTTTAAAAGGCTGGAGATCACTTCAAAAAACCATCGATTATCTCAATTCAAATTACCCTGAGATCTTTACCATTGCCGATGCCAAGCGCGGCGATATTGGAAATACCTCCACCCGCTATGCCAAAGCTTTTTTGAAGATATGAATTTCGATTCGGTTACTGTGGCGCCTTATATGGGAATTGATTCTGTAGAGCCTTTTCTCGCTTTCGCGGATAAATTTACGATCCTGCTTGCACTCACTTCCAACAAGGGCGGACTCGATTTTCAAATCATGAAAGATGAAAATGGTCAGACCTTGTATGAAAAAGTTCTGGAAACCTCTAAGAACTGGAAGAACAGTGATCAGCTGATGTATGTGGTTGGGGCCACCCGGCCTGAATTTTTCCAAAATATCAGAAAGATTGTTCCTGATCATTTCCTGCTGGTTCCCGGAGTTGGTGCCCAGGGCGGAAGTTTACAGGAAGTATGTAAATACGGAATAAATAAAGATATCGGACTCCTGATCAACTCTTCAAGAGGAATTATTTATGCCTCTTCCGGAAAAGATTTTGCAGAAAAAGCAAGAGAAAAAGCACTTGAACTGCAAATAGAAATGGAAAAAATTATACTAAAAAGATAAACGTATCTTTGCGAAAAATTTATCAGCAGTACAAATGGGAAATATTGTAGCAATTGTAGGAAGGCCTAACGTTGGAAAATCAACACTTTTCAATCGTTTGATCCAGCGAAGAGAAGCTATTGTTGATGCCGTTAGTGGTGTAACCCGCGACAGGCATTACGGAAAGACCGACTGGAACGGAAAAGAATTCTCGGTAATTGATACCGGCGGTTATGTGGTTGGAAGCGACGATATTTTTGAAGCGGAGATCGATAAACAGGTAAATCTGGCCATTGAAGAAGCAATGCCATTATTTTTATGGTGGATGTGGAAAATGGTGTTACCGGAATGGATGAGGAAGTAGCAGGCATTCTACGCCAGTCTAAAAAACCGGTCTTTTTAGTGGTTAATAAAGTAGATACGGCAAAAAGAGTAAATGATGCTGTTGAATTCTATTCTTTGGGACTGGGAGAATATTATACCATTTCAAGTATCAACGGCAGTGGTACCGGCGATTTACTCGATGCCCTTGTAGAAGCCTTGCCTGAGATCGACGAAGATGAACCTGATGAACTCCCCAGATTTGCAGTTGTGGGAAGACCCAATGCGGGAAAATCATCATTTATCAATGCCCTGATCGGTGAAGAACGTTATATTGTAACCGATATTGCCGGAACTACAAGAGATTCTATCGATACTAAATACAACCGTTTCGGATTTGAATTCAATCTGGTGGATACGGCCGGAATCCGAAAGAAATCAAAAGTTAAAGAAGATCTCGAATTCTATTCGGTAATGCGTTCTGTAAGAGCCATTGAGCACAGTGATGTATGTATTCTTGTGGTGGATGCCACCCGTGGTTTTGAAGGTCAGGACCAAAGTATCTTCTGGCTGGCAGAGAAGAACAGAAAAGGAATTGTGATCCTGGTAAATAAATGGGATCTGGTTGAAAAAGATACCCATACCACCAAACAGTTCGAACAAAAGATCCGTCAGGAGATCGCTCCTTTTACCGATGTTCCTATTGTTTTTGTATCGGCTTTGACCAAACAACGCATCTTTAAGGCCATTGAGACCGCTGTTGAGG
>QNYL01000262.1 GCA_003973375.1 Flavobacteriia bacterium | reverse complement strand
T
Organism: Flavobacteriia bacterium; assembly: GCA_003973375.1. Classification (GTDB taxonomy): domain Bacteria; phylum Bacteroidota; class Bacteroidia; order Flavobacteriales; family Flavobacteriaceae; genus Namhaeicola. Next base: position 5,440 of record QNYL01000262.1, on the reverse strand, counting down.
TTCTGCACATCAGGGGAAATTTATTTCCAGCAGAAGTAAAGAATCGATTTTACGAGAAGTAGATGCGGTGACAAAAATGCCTGATTTTAAGGGGTATTTATCTGATATAGGTGGGCCTTCGGCCAATATGTATAAGATGAAAGGGAAGATACAGAGTATTTGCGACCGTTGTGTGGCGCCTTCGTGCATCTCACCGGTAATCTGTTCTAACCTGGATACCTCCCATCAACCGCTTACCGAACTTTATCAGGCTGTTGATAAGCATCCAAAGGTTAAAAAATCTTTTATTGGCAGCGGTATTCGTTATGATCTTCTGGTGCCTGAATTCAACAAAAAAGCCGATCCGAAAGAGCTGGAGGCTTATACCGAAGAGGTGATCACAAAACATGTTTCCGGACGTTTGAAAGTCGCTCCGGAACATACCTCTGATACGGTTCTGAAGTTGATGCGTAAACCTTCTTTTACGTATTTTCATAAGTTTAAAAAGATGTTTGATAAGATCAATAAAAAGAGGCATCTGAACTTGCAGCTCATTCCGTATTTTATTTCAAACTACCCCGATTGTGAACTGGAAGATATGGCAAATCTGGCAGCAGAGACCAAAGACATGGGCTTTCAGCTGGAGCAGGTTCAGGGTTTTACCCCAACGCCGATGACTGTTGCAACCGTTATTTATTATAGTGGATATCATCCGTACACCTTAAAAAAAATACATACGCCAAAATCTAAAAAAGAAAAAGAGGAACAACACAGGTTCTTTTTCTGGTATAAAAAGGAAAACCGCAACTGGATCAGGGAAACACTAAGAAAAGTAGAGCGCTTTGACTTGATGGATAAGTTGCTGGGAAGTGAAAGAAGATCAGAAAACAGAATTGATTCCAATGAAAGGAAGAAAAGCCGGAGAAAGGTAAAACCTGCTAAAAAACGTAAAAGAGGTAAAAGAAGAAAAAAATAATTTTCTACAGATGTGAAATCAAAGTTACAGATTGTAACTAAAATCTGTATTTTTGCAACCAAAATAATTTTATAATATAAATTGAAATTAGTGAAAAAATTAGTCTATATTTTTCTGTTCATTACAAGTGTTTCATTTGCTCAGAAGATAAAACCTGACCTCAGGACTCCTTATAAAACTTTGTTTACACATCTGTATTTCTTGGAAGAAGAGCATTATAATGTTGCATATTCTGCATTGACCATACGTGGTTTAGCAAACAAAGATGCACAGCAAAAGGTAGTTAAACTTAAAGAAGTTTACGATGGTAGAGGTTTGGTAGTTGATTTTAAAAAAGTGCCAAATAACCCTAATTATTTAGATACAATTGTTTCTAATAATTCGGAAACAGCTTTTCATAGGTATTATCCTTTTCCGCAACAGCTCCATGATGTTTATCTTGAAAAAGTAGGGACAAAATGGTACTATTCAAAAGAAACCGTTTCTAAAATTGATAAGATCCATAAGGAAACATTTTTATGGGAATTTACCTGGCTTCAAAAGCATTATCCTAATTTTTTTAAAGAAACGGTAGGAGGCGTAAAGATATGGAAACCCATTGGCTTAATTATCTTGTTGGTTTTAAGTTTTTTATTATACATTATTTTAAATCCGTTAATATTTTTTATACTTAGGAAATTACAAAGGTTTTTTATTCATAAAACCTATATAAAATCTTTAGAGCTTTTACATAAAATTGCCAGACCTATTGTATTTATAATTATTCTTGAGTTTGTAAGGAAAGTGTTGCCTACACTTCATTTATATTATGATATGAATAATTTTCTTTACCTCTATATCGGCATTGCAGAGACTGTATTCTGGGCATATATTGCCTTAAGGATTGTCGATCTGTTTGAGATGTTCTATAATGATTTTAAGAAAAAGAATCTTACAAAACTTGACCGGCAATTAACCCCTATCCTTAAGAAATTATTCAAATGGTTGGTTATACTGATCGCCTTTCTAAATATTTTAACCCTCTTCGGAATGGATCCGGAAACTGTACTGGCAGGTGCTTCTATTGGAGGTATTGCTGTTGCATTTGCAGCTCAGGATTCTGTTAAAAATCTTATTGGAACTATTGTGATCTTTTTGGATAAACCTTTTCAATTGGGAGATTGGGTGGAAATTGGAAATGTAGTGGGTACCGTAGAAAAAGTAGGATTGAGATCGACCCGTTTACGTGCAGCTGACACATCAATTTTTCAAATACCAAACAGTAAAGTGTCTGAGGCGGATATTAACAATAAAGGTCTTAGAATATATAGAAGATATCAAACGGAACTGGGTATTCGATATGATACACCACCTGATCTGATCCAGGCCTTTGTTGATGGAATCAGGCAGATCGTAGTTGCTCATCCCGATACCCGAAGTGAATCGTATAATGTGGAATTCAGTGGATTTGGAGATTCTTCACTCAATATTATGGTGAATGTTTTTTTTAAGAGGCTCGACTGGGGTTCGGAACAGTCTTCTAAACACAGATTGCATATGGCCATTGTTAAACTGGCCGCAGCACTGGGTGTTGAATTTGCTTTCCCATCTTCTACTTTGATGATCGAACAGCTGCCCGGGCAGGAATCCCTTGCTGTCAAATACGATACGGATAAAGCTAAGATCGAGAAGAAAACCAAGATGGTTCTTGAGGAATTTGAGAAAGAAAGTAAAAAAGAAGATGATCCGAATAAATCAACCATTCCGGATGTCTATTCTGATATGGAATCGGATTAGAGTTGAAAGTCATACAATAATATTTAGTTATTCATAATTCCTGGGACTGAAAGGTGAGTCTAAAGTCGAATGTCGAATGTCGAATGTCGAATGTCGAAAGTCTAAAGTGCAAAAAATTCTCTGAGGTTACTCAGTGAATCTCCGGGAAACTCTGTGGAATAATTCTTGTATGAGTGAAAAGGATAAAGTAGAATGAGATTAATTTTGTCAAAAGTCGAAAGTCGAATGTCGAAAGTCAAATGACAGAATAGATACAAAAACAGCAAATCCGCCTTCGACACGGCAAGCTTAGAACAGTTAGTGTGGTTTATAATTCATCACTATAAAGACTCCAAAATTTCTTATCATTTGTACTGCTGAATATATTCATCAATAACATCAACCGTTTTGATGTTTTTCCACTGTTCTTTGAGTTTAAAATAATCTATTGGATATTTTGGTTCCTGATATTCTAATGTAGCATCCGCAAAGGAACGCTGCAAAATGTCTTCAACAAGAAAATCAAGGGGGATGCTTTCCGGATGGTATTCATTTTTTAGGTTGAGTTTAAATAACTTTGCCGAAGTGTTATACCAAAACGCCTTAAATCCGCTACGGTAGTCCTTGATCAAATTAAAAAGTGTTTCACCCGTCTGCCGATGGATGAGTTTGATCAGAATGCGGCCCTCGGTACGGGTCATTTTTTTAAGCTCATCGGTAAATTCTCCCTCGAGATACTTTTGCATCTTTTTGATCATTTTTTTCTTTTTCCACTTGCTTTTAATTCCGGCTATAGAATCGTTTAATTTCACCAGAATTTCAGAGGCCATTTTAGCATAGGGATAGGCTTTGTGTACTTTTTTATAATACCAGTAGTAATATCTCTTTTCTTTTGATGAATCAAAATGCTTCTTGTCAAAAACGATCACTTCATCCAGGGGAATGGTCAAAGAATCATTCTTAATGATCACAAAGTCATCCTTTACTCTCTTCTGTCCTTTTTTTTGGGAAAAGGCAAAGAAGGGCAGTATAAAAAGTAATATAAAAGCAACTTTTTTCATCTTTAGAGCATTGTATCAAATACCGCTCCAAAACTACATATTTTCTGACATTATAATGATGGATAACAGTAATTTTAAGATTTATTTATCATTGAAGATATTGATATTTTTCACCGGAATAACTACTCTTAAATCTGTTATTTCTCTTTAAATATGATTAACTTCGCATTTAAAATTTATTATTATGACTAAAAAGAAGATTCTCAATAAAAAATCACTGGAATTTTTAGAAAAATATCTGAATAATGCGGCTCCTACCGGATATGAATCAGAAGGGCAAAAGATCTGGATGGAGTATCTAAAACCCTATGTAGATACCTTTGTCACAGATAATTATGGTACGGCTGTTGGAGTTATCAATCCTGATGCTGAATTTAAGGTTGTGATAGAAGGTCATGCCGATGAAATTTCATGGTATGTAAATTATATTACTGATGACGGACTTATTTATGTGATCAGAAACGGGGGAAGTGACCATCAGATTGCACCCTCAAAAAGAGTAAATATCCACACTAAAAAAGGAATTGTTCAGGGAATCTTCGGATGGCCTGCCATTCATACCCGTTTAAAAGGTAAGGAAGAACCGCCAAAATTGGATAACATCTTTATTGATACCGGATGCAAGACCAAAAAGGAAGTAGAAGAACTGGGTGTTCATGTGGGTTGCGTAATTACCTATCCGGATGAGTTCTTTATTTTAAATAAAAACAATTTTGTATGCAGGGCACTGGACAACCGTATGGGTGGTTTTATGATCGCTGAGGTGGCACGTTTGCTGTACGAAAATAAGGATCAATTGCCTTTCGGACTCTATATTACCAATTCTGTTCAGGAAGAGATCGGTTTACGGGGTGCTGAAATGATTACGCATACCATCAATCCTGACCTGGCCATTGTAACCGATGTTTGCCATGATACTACCACGCCAATGATCGATAAAAAGAAAGAGGGAGAGATCAAATCGGGTGACGGACCTGTAATTTCCTACGCTCCCGCTGTACAAAATAATGTGCGGGAACTCATCCTGGAAACAGCAGAAAAGAATAAGATTCCTTTCCAGCGTCTGGCCTCTTCCAGAGCCACAGGAACTGATACCGATGCCTTTGCCTATTCAAACGGGGGAGTGCCTTCAGCATTGATATCACTGGCTTTGCGTTATATGCATACAACCGTTGAAATGGTGCATAAAGATGATGTGGAGAATGTGATCAGACTGATCTATAATACGCTGTTGAGTATAGATCCGAAAAAGAGTTTTAGTTATTTTAAATAGCCTCAGCAACTATAATATAGACAGATACTAAATCAATATCAGCTTATGAAACTAATTGAACCTATTCAGGATTTCTACCAGGAAGATTTTGCACATTGTTATGGTTGTGGCAGGCTGAATGATCACGGATATCATTTAAAAACCTATCTCGAAGGGGAGGTAACCAAAAGCAGTTTCCTGCCTAAAGATTATCACATTGCTATTGAAGGTTTTGTATATGAATTAATTCAGAAAAACAAGATAAGCGAAAGTTACCAGAACCAGATTATAAATTCGGTTAAGGCATATTATGAGCATGTACTTGGGTTTCCGAGGGAATATTATGAGGTAAAAAATCTGTATGATTTTCATGTACCTCTTCAGCGAGAAATTCCAGAAATTTCTGGATTAGAAAGA
>QNYL01000121.1 GCA_003973375.1 Flavobacteriia bacterium | reverse complement strand
TAAAATAAAATCGCTTTACAAAAAAAGAAAAACGCTGGTTCCAAATGCGCTGGGTATTTTTAATCCCTCAACCGCCTCAAAAGCGAAAGGTTCTATCATCTGGGATGCAGAAGGTCGTGAGCTTATAGATTTCGCAGGAGGTATCGGTGTAATGAATGCAGGGCATAATCCCGATCCTGTTGTAAATGCCATCAAAAAACAAGCTGAAAACCTCATCCATACCTGTTTTAATGTATCGATGACCGAAGAGTATCTCAGCCTGGCTGAAAAACTGATCGAGCTCTTCCCTCACGGAAGAAATACCCGGGTAATGCTTACCAATTCAGGCGCTGAATCTGTGGAAAATGCAATCAAAATTGCCCGTATGGCAACCGGAAAACAAGGAATTGTAGCTTTTACGGGAGCATTTCACGGCAGAACCATGATGGCAATGACCTTAACTTCAAAAACAAAATACAAAACCGGTTGCGGACCTTTCGCTCCGGAAGTTTACCGTTTGGAATATCCTTATTTCTTCCGCTACGGCGAAGGAATGACCGAAAAAGAATATATCGATCAACAGATACAAAAATTAAAAGATTTCTTTTTATATCAGGCCTCAGCCGATCAGATCGCCGCTGTTATCGTAGAGTTGGTACAGGGAGAAGGAGGTTTTACAGTAATGCCCCCAAAATATCTAAAGGCTTTACAAAATATCTGTAAAGAAAACGACATTTTACTCATCATTGATGAAGTACAATCGGGTTTTGGAAGAACAGGAAAATGGGCCTCCTATCAACATTACGGTATTACCCCCGATATTACTACGCTTGCGAAAAGTATGGGTGGCGGAATGCCTATCGGAGCAGTGATTGGTAAGGCAAAAATAATGAATGCTGCATACGCCGGAACCATTGGTGGAACTTATCCCGGTAACCCGGTTTGTTGTGCTGCTTCACTGGCCAATATTAAATATATGGAATCGGTAAATATCAATGCGCTGGGTGAATATGTTGGAGAAATTGTTAGAACACGTTTTGAACTGTTTAAAGAAAAGTTTGAAGCTGTAACCGATGTAAGAGGCCTTGGAGCTATGCTGGCCATAGAATTATCAAAAAATAAAGATCCTAAACAACCCGATGCAGAACTGGCTGCTGATCTGATCAGCCTTTGTGAGCAAAAAGGATTGATCATCATCAGTGCCGGAACTTTTGGCAATTGTATTCGCATTTTGAGTCCGTTAACCATTTCAGAGAATTTGTTAAACAAAGGCCTGGACATCCTTGAAGAAGCTTTGACAGAACTAACAAAATAAATAAGATGAATAAATTATATATCAACGGCAAATGGACTGATTCACAAAGTGGAGAAACCCATAATGTGATCAATCCCGCTACAGAAGAGATTGTAGACACCATACCTTTTGGCAGAAAAGCAGATGTGGATCTCGCTATCAGTGCTGCACAAAAAGCTTTCCCTTTATGGAAAGAAATCAATGCTTTTGAAAGAGGGAGAATCTTAAAAAGAATCGCTGATAAAATTCGTGAAAACGCAAAGGAATTTGCCGTAATCACCACCAAAGAAAGCGGAAAACCCATCGCTGAATCAACCGGTGAATGGATGATCGCCGCCGATCTGTTTGAATGGTTTGGGGAAGAGGCAAAACGCACTTACGGAACTGTTATTCCGGCAGGAAGAAACAACAAACGTATGCAGGTGATCTGGCAACCGATAGGCGTTGTAGGAGTGATTACAGCCTGGAATTTCCCGGTATGGAATCTTGCCCGGCCAATAGGAGCAGCATTGGCTGCCGGTTGTCCGGTTGTTTTAAAACCTTCCAATGAAACTCCGCTTACCGCTATGGCTCTGGCAAAACTTATTGAGGAAGAAGGTTTGCCTCAAGGAACTTTTAATCTTGTAGCCGGAAAATCTTCCGAGATTGGTGATGCATTGATGTTTTCACCAGAGATTAAAAAGGTACATTTTGTAGGCAGCACACAAATCGGTAAGATGCTGATGGACAAAGCTTCAAAGACCAATACAAAATTATCTTTGGAACTTGGCGGAAATGCTCCGGTGGTTATATTTCCGGATGTGGAGGTCAAAAAACTTGCTGCTGCTGCTGTTCTTGCTAAATTCAGAAATTGCGGACAAGTTTGTATCTCACCGCAACGCTTTATTGTGCATAAAGATATTTATAAAGAGTTTACCGAAGAAGCTGCCAGGGTTACCGCAGCCTATAAAGTTGGCAACGGATTAGATGAAACCTCACAGATCGGCCCGATGATCAGTAAAGCACAGCAATACAATGTAATACGCCTGGTTGAAGAATCTGTAAAAGCAGGTGCAAAAGTACTTGCAGGAGGAGAAAGCCATAGCGAAAACGGAAAAGGTTACTTTTTTAAACCCACTTTGCTGGCAAATGTTACCATAGATACCGCTGCATTTAAAGAAGAGATCTTTGGCCCGATTATGCCTGTTACTTCTTTTGAAACCATGGAAGAGGCCATTGAACTTGCCAATCATACAGAATACGGTCTGGCCGCATACATTTGGACCAATGATCTGAATACCGCCATTAAAATGAGTGAAGCAATTGATGCCGGTATTGTCGGGATCAATGAATGGGCCGCGCATGCAACAGAGGCCCCTTTCGGGGGAATCAAACAAAGTGGACAGGGAAGTGAGCTGGGCCACGACGGGATCTTTGAATATATGAATAAAAAACTCATCAGTATTGGTAGTTTATAAAAACAAATAATACTTACTCTTATGGTAAATACCTTTCTCTATAAAAAACAGCTGCAAAACGGCTATATCATCAAAAATTCAGAACCTGAAAATGCTGAAGGACTGGCAGCACTGCAAAAAATTGTTTTTCCTAAACTGGCAGAAAATGAATTATTCACTAAAGAACACTACCTGAAGCATATGGAGGTCTTTCCCGAAGGGCAGTTTGTTATTCTGGATGGGGATAAAGTAATTGGTATGTCAACAACCGTCAGGAGTCCTTTACTGACTCAATCTCACACTTTTCTCGAATCCTCAGGAAACCTTAAGCTTGACAATTATGATCCTGAGGGAGACTGGTTATCGGGTCTTGATGTAGGAGTTGATCCGAAATACCGAGGAAAAGGCCTTGGTAAAGAGATCTACAGGGCACGCCAGGAACTGGTCAATTATCTGGGTTTAAAAGGACAATTTACCGTAGGAATGATCAATGGTTATCATAAAGTACGTGATCATATGACCCCGCAAGAATATTTTGACAAACTTGTAAAAGGTGAGATCAATGATCCTACCGTTTCTATTCAACGACGCATAGGATTTAAAATAAGAAAACTAATTCAGGATTATTGTGTTGATGAAACCTGTGGAAATTGCGGTGTTTTATTAACTATGGATGCTGATCATAAAATTTAAATTCAATAAAAATATAAAACAGATGAAAAATATTATACTGAAAACAGAAATTCCGGGTCCGGAAAGTAAAAAAATGCTGGAAAGACGAAACGATTCCATGCCAAACGGATTTGCAAAATCCACACAGGTTGTGGTAGAAAGATCAGAAGGCGCTTTGGTATGGGATGTAGACGGAAATCAGATGATCGACTTTGCAGGAGGTATCGGAATGCTGAATGCGGGTCACAGACCTCCTCAAGTGGTAAAAGCCATCAAAGAACAACTGGATAAAAGTATTCATTCCTGTATGATCGTTGCCACCAATGAACCTGCAGTTGAATTGTGCGAACTTTTAAATGAATACACTCCGGGAGATTTCCCCAAAAAGACTTTATTGGCCAATTCAGGTGCAGAAGCTGTAGAAAACGCCGTAAATATTGCCAAATATTACACCAAAAGGCCGGCTGTTATTGTATTTGAAGGCGGGTATCACGGAAGGACCTATTTGACGATGAGCATGACCAGTAAATACGGTTTGTTCAAAAAAGGATATGGATCTTTTGCTTCGGATATTTACAGATTACCGGCACCTAATATGTACCGCCCGTATGATGGAATGACTGAAGAACAATATCTCGATCATTGTGTCAAACAGCTCGATCATGCCTTAATCGCCCAGGTAGATCCCAGTGCAATTGCTGCCATTGTTATTGAACCTGTTCAGGGCGAAGCCGGTTTTATTCCAATACCAAAGGAATTTTTACAAAAGATCAGAACAATCTGTGATGAACACGGTATTGTGATGATTGCTGATGAGGTACAATCAGGATTTGGAAGAACGGGAAAACTTTTCGCCATAGAGCATGCAGGTGTAATTCCCGATATGGTAACCACAGCAAAATCTCTGGGTTCCGGTATGCCGATCAGCGCTGTTACCGGTAAAGCCGAGATTATGGATGCCCCGCATCCCGGAGCTATCGGAGGAACATACAGCGGTAGTCCGATCACATCAGTGGCAGCCATAGAAACCTTTAAAATTATCAACGATCCTGCCTTTTTGAAAAGAGCCAATGAAATAGGCGATCTTATTGCTGAGATCCTTGAAGAATGGAAAGAAAAATATGCCTTTATCGGTGATGTTCGTGGTGTGGGAGGTATGCGAATTGTGGAATTTGTAAAAGATAAAAAGACTAGAGAACCTGATATTGAACTCGGAGCTGAAATTATTGGTGATGCCACAACCAAAGGTATTTTACTGATCCGTGCCGGATTATATTCTAACTGTATACGATTGTTGCCCCCATTTGCCATTACTGATGACCAGATCAAAGAAGGTTTGGCTGTTCTGGAGGGAGCCATTAAAAGAGCTCACGAAAAAAGAGGAAAATAAAAAATGATTTTTTATAATGCCGGAATATATACTTGTGATAAGAAAAATCCAACAGCAGATACCTTAAAGATTATCGATGGTAAAATTATTGCTGTTGGGAATCGTAAAGATATCCTTCGGAACGCAAATAAAGAACACGCCATAGATCTTAAGGGGAAAACCATCCTGCCGGGATTTTTTGATGCCCATGCACATTTTTGGAAAATAGGTGATCTGCTTACATTTAATCTCGATCTGAGAGATGCGAGGAGCATTGATGATATACAGGAATTATTAAAAGATTTTTCAAAAAAGAACCCGCATTTAAAATGGATCAGGGCAAGAGGTTTTAACGAATCTCTGATGAAAGAGAACCGCTTACCCACAAAAGAGGATATTGATCAGGTAGTTTCTGACAAACCGGTTTTTTTACAACGTACCTGTGCGCATATTGCTACTTTAAACACCAAAGCTCTGGAAGTATGCGGGATTGATAAAAATACCAAACCTCCGTTTGGCGGAGAAATCCAAAGAGGAGATAATGGATTCCCAAACGGGGTTTTAAGTGAAACAGCATTAGGACTTGCCATAAAACACTTTCCTCAGATCACTGATAAAGATTACGAGAAGATGATCCTTGCTGCCGGAAAAGAGTTCCTGAAAAACGGAGTAACTTCAGTATCTGATCCTGCAGTA
>QNYL01000311.1 GCA_003973375.1 Flavobacteriia bacterium | reverse complement strand
TTGCCCGTCAGGTGCCGCAATACACGATCCGCCGTTGGCCAAGACCTTGGGTGCTTTTTCCAGGATCCTATTGATGTGCGGGGTATCAGCCGGAAAATCTTCGTACCGCATCAGTGCCGAAACAGATACCACATACGAACGCGACTCCCGGGCGATAAAACGTGTAATATCCTGAGTGTTGTGTTTGTTGCCGGGCCAAACGGCAATATGCAGATCTTCACCCAAGCCGTAGAGGGCGGTACGCGGTAATGGCATCCAGTTTTCCCAGCAATTGAGGCCACCCACATGAAACTTCTTTAATGGATGTACTTGCAAGCCATGGCCGTCACCCGGTGCCCAGGTCAGGCGTTCATCATAAGTAGGTTGCAGTTTTCTATGGGTTGACCGGATCTTTCCATGCTGATCGACATAAACCAGGGTACAATACAAACTGTGGCCGCCGCGATCGGCCGGACGTTCGATTATCCCAAGGTAAACGGACATATTGTGTTCTTTACACATCCGACAAACAACATCAAGTTCGCCGGCATCGATATCCACTGCGTTGTGGGCATAATGCGCGTGGAGTTCCTTGTTAAGCTTTGTGTTCCATTCGGCTCCTCCCGTAAGGGCTAGCCAAAACGGATAGCCGGGTAAAAGCGCTTCACCGAAAACAACGAGTTCGCATTGTTCTGCGACTGCTTTTTCCAGTGTTTCCACGATCTTTTTAAGGGTACCTTCTTTATTCAGCCAAACCGGTGCGATTTGTGCCATTCCGATACGAAGCAAATTCTTACTCATAATATGCGATTTATGATCACCGAAGTGTCTATCAAAGTTAAACTCAACACACCAACCACAATTATCACCTTAATGATATTGTGCAGGATAAGATAGTCTTTTTTGCCTTTTGCCCGCCATAACATGATACAGAACACGAGTAAAACCGCGATCACAAAATAAAAATAGAATCTCATCATGCCGATTTCGGGATAATGCAACAGAAAATAGATGGGATCCAGAGTAAGTAATACAATGAGTGTAATGAGTAATTTTGTAAAGTATTCACCGTATTTTACTGGGATCGTCATATAATTCTGTACTACATCTCCTTTAATATTTTCCAGGTCTTTGATCAATTCACGGATCATCAGGATAAAAAAGAGAAAAGCCGCATGTGTAAAGATGATCTCAGAGAAATTTTTATAATAGATAAAGATTACGAAAAAAGGCAGAAGTGCCAGAATTGCCCCGGAAAAGAGTCCGGTTAGCGGGTATTTCTTAAGCTTGTGCGAATAAAACCAGATCAGGAAAATATATACTGTAAAAAAGAGTGCAGCACGCCAGGATACCAGCAAAGCAAAGAAAACTCCTAAGAAATTCAAAAAGAAATAAATATTCAATTTGGTTCTTTGTCCTACAATACTGTCGATCTTGGATTTGATAGGTTTATTGATCTTATCTTTTTCTGCATCGTAAAAGTTATTGATGATGTAGCCGGCGGCAATTACCGACATTGTAGCCAGAACAATAAGGTACAGGTTAAAATCAAAAAGAACATCGCGTAAGGATTTCTCTGGCGAAAAGATAAAAATAGCTGCAAGATACTGCGCAAGAACAATGATAAAAATATTATAACCTCTTACCACCGAAAGCAAGCTCAGAAATTTGTAGTAAAAAGGATATTTTATGGGTTTGTTTGCTGTATTTTTTTCAGCTTCTTTAAGTAAATCCATAGTTTTTAATGGATTTAAAATCTGTAAACCAACTCTAATTTATAGTCTTTTAATAATTTTTGCACCTTTTCATAATCTTCGGTAAAGCCTAAAATATATCCGCCTCCACCTGATCCGCATAGTTTCAGATAGTAATCATTACTCTCAAGACCCTGTTTCCAGAGTTTGTGAAAAGTATTCGGGATCATAGGTTTAAAATGTTTTAAAACAACTCTCGATAGTTTCTTTACATTACCGAAAAGAGATTGTACATCACCATGGAGAAAATCATCGATACAGGCATCTGTATAACGGGCAAAATCCTTATCGATCATATTTCTAAAGCCTTCATTCTTCATCTTGTTCATAAAGATATTTACCATAGGCTGGGTTTCTCCGGTCATCTCAGAATCCAGTAAAAAAACGGCTCCTTTGCCTTCTTTTTGTGAAGGAATACCGGTAGCCTCTATATTGTCTTTTGAATTGATCAGAATGGGTAAGCTCAGATAAGAATTCAACGGATCGAGTCCGGAACTTTTCCCATGAAAGAACGATTCCATCAAAGAAAAAACCGATTTTAATTTTAAGAGCTTATCACGGGTCAGATTTTCGAGTACGGTGATCTTATCATTGGCATAGCGATCGTAAATTGCAGCTACAAGAGCTCCGGAACTGCCTACGCCGTATCCCTGAGGAATACTGGAATCAAAATACATCCCTTTATCAATATCCGATTTAAACTCATCAAGACGGAGATCGAGATCCTTTTGGTTTAATTCAGAAAGATAACTGTAATAGGCTTTGAGTTTGTTGTTGGAATCTTTAGCAGAATCCGTAAGATCATCTGAAAGTTTTAACGCTCCCTGATATGAATTATACGGTATGGCCAGACCTTTGGAATCTTTGATAATTCCATATTCTCCAAAAAGCAAAATCTTTGCATAAAATAAGGGGCCCTTCATTCAAACAGTTTTATATAGATAATGCAAATATAAAGGATTTATTGGAAACAGGGTTAAATCTTTCTTTTTAAGATTATAAGCTGAGTGTTAATTCAAATTGATTTGATTTTAATTTTGGTTTGTACCATCGTAATAATAGGTTTTCCAGATATTTACTTTTTTACCATCCTGATAAGTACCTTCCGATTTCATTTTACCGTTAGGATAGTATATTTTCCACAAACCGGTTTCTAAATTATTTTTAAAGTTTCCTTCTTTGTTGAGCCTGCCATTATCGTAATAAAGTTTATATTTTCCTTCTTTATTACCATTTTTATAAAAAGATTCGCTTTTAAGTTTACCGTTTTCAAAGAAGATCTGTCTTTTTCCGTTAAGCTTACCATTTTTGAAATTAACAACCTGAAGAGGTTTGCCATTTTCGTAATACCACTTCACTGTTCCGTCAAAAACTTCTTTATCTTTATACATTGAAATGCCTTCCATTTGTTTAACACCGGAGACGTAATAATCTTCAAACCAATAGCCATTCCCTTTTTTAGAACTTTCGGTTCTGTAAAAAGCAGCATTATCTTTTGTGGTTTTTTTCCAGTTTGAGTCAAACCAGATCGTATCTTTTTGTGCATAAGAAGAAAGTGTGAATAAGCACAATAAAACAATTGAATAATACAGATAATTTTTCATGATCAGAGAACTTAGGGTCATACAAAACCGCTGCAGGTACATTTATACCCGTGTGTATGTATGAATTGTTAATTTCTGATCCGGTTGCAGATAAAACTCTTAGTTCGCCTTCTTTGCCCCTTTACCCGCCTGATCACAAATATACTGTTTTTTCTGGCAAAAAGCAAGCAAATTACTGTTTATAAATGTGTTAACATTCTCTTTTTCCCTTTCGGGGAAGAGTACATGCACGTTAGCACCGGCATCTAATGTAAAACAGATATCCGATTCTGTTTGACTTCGGTATTCTCTTATTCTTTGAATGATTTCCAGTGTATTGGGTTTCATTAAGATAAAATCCGGATCGGAGGTCATCATCATGGCATGAAGTGTTAAGGCTTCACTTTCAACAAGTTTAACAAAGTTCTTTAGATTGCCTTCCTGCAAAATATTTGTCAGGGCAGAAATATTCTTACGGGCCTGATCAAAACGTTGTTTAGAAAAAGGATGATCGATCATCAGGTTATGGCCCAGGGTGCTGGAAACCTGTTTCTGACCTTTATCCACCAGTAAGATCGTGTCCTGATAGTTTTTAAAAACCGGATGTACATCAAAAGGAAATCTTATTCCGTAAAGATCAGAACTTTCCGGAATTTCCCGGTGTTCTCCCCAAACCACAATTTCTCCTTCAATACTTCTTGCAGCACTGCCCGAACCGAGTCGTGCCAGAAAAGATGCTTTCCGGTTAAAGTATTCCTTGGTAATCTCCGGATTTATTTCCTTTTCCATATTTATCAGGCAAAGAGCCAGAGCGCTCATTCCACTGGCCGAAGAAGCAATTCCACTGCTGTGCGGAAAGGAATTCTCTGTGTTGATTACATAGGAATAATTACGGATAAAAGGAATGTATCTTTCAATCCGTTTAAAGAATTTTTCAATTTTAGGTTTAAAATCTTCCCTTTTTTTACCTTCAAAGATCACTTCAAATTCGAAATCATCAGAAACTTTGTCTTTTTTCTTAAATTCTAAAGTGGTCAGGGTATGGCAGTTATTCAGTGTAAAACTGATGGATGGATTCTTAGGGATCTGAGGATCACTTTTCCCCCAGTATTTTACCAGGGCTATATTACTCGGACTTTGCCAGCTAAAACTGCCTGAAGTTAATCCGGACAAGTCAAAATCTTTAAGGATAAAATCTTTTTCGGTCAAAACATAAATTTTAACAAAGATAAAGTTTTAGGTTTAATAGTTTAAAATTCGATATCCAAAATTATGACACAGAGATACTCAGAGGAGAGAAGATCATTTGATTGAATATCGAAAATTCAGTATAAAAAAGTAGTTAGTATTATATATGAAATCTACTACGGTAGGCAAACCTTAAATACAAAAACGGAACAATAAACAGTTAAACGTATAAACAAATAAACATTTAACAATTACACGTTTTCCAGTCGTTTTAGAACTTCTTTTTTATAGCTTCGGCTAATTGGAATGGATTTTTTGTTTACTTCAACGTATTCACTGGTAAAGGATTCGATTTTTTTAAAGGCAACAATAAAGGATCTGTGGATCCGCATAAAGTCATTCTTTGGAAGTTTTACCTCGATACTGCTGATGGTTTCCCGGGTAACAAGTGTTTTATTGGGTAAATGTATTTTTAAGTAATCTCCCAGACTTTCGATATAATTGATATCGGTAAAATCAACACGGATCATTTTCCGGTCGGCACGCACAAAAATAAAATCATTTTTTTCCTGTTCAATTCTTTTAGAGGTCTCTGTGAAAACGGGAGGCGTTTCCTCCAGGAATTTATTTACCGCCTGAAGCAAACGTTCAAAAGAAACGGGTTTTAAAAGGTAATCAACTGCTTTCAGATCGAAACCATCCACTGCATATTCACGGTAGGCTGTGGTAAAGATGATCTTAATTTCTTTATTGATGGATCTGGCAAAGGAGAGTCCCGATATTTCCGGCATATTGATGTCTAAAAAGATGAGATCAACTTTTGTGGTACTGATCGAGTTAAAAGCTTCAATGGCATTTTTACAGGAAGCGACCACCTCAATGGCATCGATCCTTCTTAGATGATTTTCCAGGATCTCACGGGCAATGGGCTCATCATCAACAATAATACATT
>QNYL01000306.1 GCA_003973375.1 Flavobacteriia bacterium | reverse complement strand
ATCAAATTATAATAGAAGATTTTGACCACGATTCAAACCTAGATGCGATAATAGCAGGCAATTTGTATATGACAGAAGTTGAAACACCAAGAAATGATGCAAGTTTTGGTTTATTCCTTAAGGGAGACGGTTTGGGTAATTTGAAACCTCAAAGAATGCTAGACTCCGGACTAAAAATTGTAGGAGACGTCCGAGGTATGGAAATAATTACCATAAATAAGGAAAAGTACATTTTGGTTGCAAAAAACAATGCACAACTTCAACTCATAAAAGTAAATGCAGGTCTAAATTTACAGTAAAAGTAATTGTGGATTAGTAATATAACATTTTATTAATTGGTTGTTTTGTCTCTGTTATAAGGTTTTAGAGAGCAGTCTATAAGTTATGATCTTTATTTTTCAATCCGTTTGTAGGTAACAAAACTGTAATCGTATTTGTTCTTTCCGTCGGCTTTAAAATCCTGCCGGGAGATCTCTTCCCAGATCTCAGGATCGATCTCAGGAAAAAATGCATCTGCTTCAAAATCGTGATGAATAAAGGTAAGGTCAAGAATATCAGCGAATTCGATACCTTGTTTATAGATCTCAGCTCCTCCTAAAATAAACGGACTTGAATCGTTCTTTGCAGATTCAACAGCCTCTTCAAGAGAATTTCTTACAATGCATCCTTCAGCTGTATAGTCCTTGTTTCTTGAAATAACAATATTGGTTCTGTTTGGAAGCGGTTTTCCCAAAGATTCATAGGTTTTTCGCCCCATGATGACATGATGTCCTGAGGTGATCTTTTTAAATCTTTTCAGATCGGCAGGTAAATGCCAGATCAGCTGATTGTCTTTTCCAAGTGCGTTGTTTCGTGCTATTGCAGCGATGATAATGATCATAAATGGAATGTGGTTTAAAGGGTTTCGGTGTCATCTTTCTCCTGGATGCTTTGAGATAATACACCTTTTTTCTCTAACTTCTTTTCCAGTTTCATTGATTTTTTTTCGTGTTTGGCAATAAGGCTTTCCGTTGTTTTGCGTTCCCATTCTTCACCAAAGAAACGTTTGAGAAATAAAACATTGACAGTATGAATGATCAGTATAAATAACCAGGCGAGAACTACCCATAGATACCAGTCGTATTCAGGTAAAATACCCAGATATTTATTGAGAAGAATAATAAAAACAGAGCCTACCAGAAAAATAACAAAATGAAAGTATAAACCTTTTTTTTGCTTTGCTCTTTTTCGTGCCTCTTCGTAGAGTAAATGTTGTTCTTTTGGTTCCAAAACAAGGGTTATTTAAATTACATTTCCTTAAGCCATTCTTTAATGTACTCGTTAAAATTTTCTTTGTCGTTGTTGATATCAGATTTATTATTGCTTAACATAGGAATCTTACCTGCTCTGTCTATCGCTTTTTGATGGATCGGTTCTATATGTTCAAGAATCATTTTTAACTGATCTGCATCATCAATCTGAGAGATCTTCCGGATGATACTGTTTTTTAACTGTAGCGAATTCATAGTCCTTTTTTTTAATGATTAAACAGAAACCCTTCCTTTTATATGAGGATGAGGAAAATAATTTACTAAGTTAAAATCTTTATAAGTAAAATCAAAGATATTTTTAATATTTGGATTCAATTCCATTTTTGGTAATTCTTTAGGAGTTCTGCTCAGCTGCAATTCGATTTGTTCTTTGTGGTTGCTGTAAATGTGTACATCCCCAAAGGTATGAACAAAATCTCCGTATTCAAGTTCGGTAACCTGAGCCATCATCATGGTTAGCAGGGCATAAGAAGCGATGTTAAAAGGTACTCCCAAAAATACATCAGCACTTCTCTGATACAGCTGGCAGGATAATTTACCGTTGGCTACATAGAACTGAAAAAAGGCGTGACAGGGTGGTAAAGCTGCCTTTCCGTTAGCCACATTTTCGGCAAAAGAAACGCTGGTATCGGGTAGTACACTCGGATTCCATGCGGAAACGAGCATTCTCCGGCTGTCAGGATTGTTCTTTATGGTATCAATCACTTCCGTGATCTGATCAATTCCTTCTCCATTCCAGTTTCTCCACTGATATCCGTATATGGGTCCCAGTTCTCCTTCATCGTTGGCCCAGGCATCCCATATTCGTACTCCGTTCTCATTTAGATATTTGATGTTGGTTTTTCCTTTTAAAAACCACAATAGTTCGTAAATAATGGATTTAAGATGTAATTTTTTGGTGGTCAGCATTGGAAAACCTTCCGAAAGGTCAAACCGCATCTGGTATCCAAAAACACTTTTGGTTCCTGTACCTGTTCTGTCTCCTTTTTCTACTCCCTTTTCTTTTATATGTTTTAAAAGATCTAAATATTGCTTCATTGTACTTTTCTCTTTCTTTTTTTAATGTTTAACTGGTTCTGTATCTTCTTCCGGCTTGTGTTTATATTTAAATAAAATGGCAAAACTTAATGTTATAACAAGGGCATAAGCGGCAAAGATAAACCATATCTTTTGCCAGTCTTTTATACCTTCAGTATTGGTATAATGATCTACAATAAATCCGCTGGAATAACTTCCGAGGATGGCACCGATACCATTGGTCATCAGCATAAATAATCCCTGAGCACTGGAACGCATAGAGGGTTTGGATTCTTTTTCCACAAAAAGTGAACCGGAGATGTTGAAAAAGTCAAATGCCATACCGTAAATGATCATAGACAGGATCAGGAAAACAAAGCCTCCGGCCGGATTACCTATACCGAAGAAAGCAAATCTTAATACCCATGCTCCCATACTCATCAGCATCACTTTCTTGATACCGAATTTCTTTAAAAAGAACGGAATGGTCAGGATAAAAAGAGTTTCTGAGATCTGTGAAAGCGTCATCAGGAACAAGGAGTGTTCTACGGCAAAATAACCTTTATAATCGGCGGCAAAATCTTCCAGAAATGGAACTCCCCATATATTTGTAATCTGTAAAGCAGCTCCTAAAAGCAAGGAAAAAATAAAGAAAACAGCCATTTTCTTATCCTTGAACAATACAAAGGCATCGAGTCCGAGGCGTTGCATTAAAGATTTACTTTCTGATTTTTCAGGAGGGACTCCGGGCAGGGTAAAGGAGTAGATCCCCAGTACAATAGAGGCAATAGCACTTACGTAGAATTGTTCTTTACTTACTTTCCACCCTAAAAGATCAACAAGCCAGGCTGCCAGAATAAACCCTACGGTTCCCCAAACCCTGATGGGCGGAAAAACTTTTACGATATCAAAACTGTTCCTTTCTAAGATGGCATAGGAAACAGAATTGTTCAAAGCAATGGTTGGCATATAGAACATCGAGATCAGGAAGATCACCATGTAAAAAGTGCCAAAATCGGTAATGCCTGTAATCCAGAAAAGCAAGCCTCCCAAAATCAGGTGGCTGATACCGAAAAGTCGTTCGGCATTGAGCCATTTATCGGCAATAATTCCCATAATGGCCGGCATAAAGAGTGATGAAATGCCTAAAGTGCCGTAAACAGCACCAATCTGGACTCCCGAAAAATGAAGGGTGCTGTACATATATGCACCGGCCGACAAAAGCCAGGCACCCCATGCAAAAAATTCAAGAAAATTTAATACAATTAATTTTAGTTTGATGCTCATAAAAAGGTTTTGGCGTTATTTTTTTTCTCGTTTTGTTATTTCATCACGTATTTTTGCAGCCGTCTCATAGTCTTCATCGGCAACGGCCTTTTCCAGTAATTCATGGAGTTTTTCCAGGCTTTCTTCAACAAAAGCACCTGTTTCTCCTTCTTCTTCAATATCCTGCAGGTCGGCAACAAGATCTTCCATTTTAAACTTTGATTTTTCCAGTTTTGACTGGTCTTTTACTTTTAAAATGATCCCTGCCTTATCCAGTATATTTTCAAAAGTGAAGATTGGAGCGTTAAAACGAATGGCAAGAGCTATGGCATCAGAAGTACGGGCATCAATGATCTCTTCAACTTTATCGTATTCACAGATCAGGCTTGAGTAAAAAACTCCATCAACCAGTTTATGTATGATGACCTGTTTGATAACGATATGAAATCGTTCGGCAAAGGTTTTAAAAAGATCGTGAGTAAGCGGTCTGGGTGGTTTGATCTCTTTTTCAAGAGCAATGGCAATAGACTGGGCCTCAAAGGCACCGATAATGATGGGCAGGGTGCGCTCTCCGTCAACTTCACTTAATACCAGTGCGTATGCGCCACTCTGAGTTTGACTATAGGAAATTCCTTTGATGTTTAATCGAACTAAACTCACTTTTATATAGGATTTGGTTGGATAAATAACAATAAAAAACTCCAAAAGGCTGATTAATCTGGACATTTCAGGCCCGGTAATTTAATCAGCCTTTTGAAGGCACAATTTACTAAAAAATATGATTTACTTATTGATTTTGCTTAAATTCTTTTAATTTATCAATGAGTTTAGGTACTACTTCAAAAGCATCTCCAACGATACCGTAATCGGCTGCCTTAAAGAAAGGAGCTTCCGGATCGATGTTGATCACTACCTTGCATTTTGCTGCATTTACACCTGCGAGATGCTGAATGGCACCTGAGATACCAATGGCGATATAAAGGTTTGAAGTTACAGGTTTTCCTGTTTGCCCTACGTGTTCACTGTGAGGTCTCCAGCCCATATCGGCAACCGGTTTTGAACAGGCTGTTGCTGCTCCGAGCACTTCGGCAAGATCTTCAATAAGATGCCAGTTTTCAGGGCCTTTTAAACCACGGCCTCCTGAAACGATAATGTCTGCATCGGCAATGGTAACTTTTCCGGTGGCTTTGTCAATACTTTTTGAAGTGATTCTGAAATCGGCATCACTTAATGTTGGTTCAAAACTTTCTTCAGCTCCGGCTCCGGCACTTTCAACAAGGCCAAAAGAGTTCTTGGCCAATCCGAGTACCTTGATGCTGGTAGTCAGTTCTGAATGGTTGTAGGCTTTAGAAGAAAAAGCTTTTCTTTTTACCACAAAAGGAGAAATGCTTTCAGGTACATCCAGTACATTGGAGGCGTATCCGGCGTTTAAACTTCCTGCTACAAGCGGAGCGAGATACAGGCCGTTGGAACTTGAATCGATAATTACGATATCAGCGCCTTCTTTTTCTACCGCCTGTTTGATCACATCGGCGTAGGCCTTCGCATTAAAAGTATTTAATTTATCGTTATTTACTGTGAGGATCTTTTCCGCACCGTAATTCTTTAATTCTGATGCATCATCGGCATTGATGGTTAAAACCAGCATATTGGTCTGAGCGATCTCAGCTACTTTTTTTCCGTAAGAAGTTGCTTCAAAAGCGATCTTTTTAAATTTTCCGTCCGAACTTTCGGCATATACTAAAACTGACATATTTTTTCTTTTTGAGGATTAAATAATTAAATAACTTTTGCTTCGTTGTGCAGCAGATCGACAAGTTCTCCAACATTGTCAGGATCTACTAATTTGCAGGTCGTATTTACAACAGGCTTATCGAAACGAATACTTTTGCTTGTGTTTTC
>QNYL01000314.1 GCA_003973375.1 Flavobacteriia bacterium | reverse complement strand
ATTTTTGATTTCGTCCATTATATCCTGAAAATTAAGTCCCTAAAAGTATAAAATATTTGTACTTCAACTTATTTTTTTTTACTTTTATGGCAATTCTGATTATATGTAACTTTTATAACTATATTTTGTTCTATTAAAACAATTATTTGTTACCTAAATTACATAACTATGATTTTTATCACTATTTTTAAACTTTTTACGTGATAAATTTGAAATGAATTTTAATAAAACCCTTTAATTCTATATAATAATTATGAAGAAACTTTTGATCCTGGGTGCCGGTACTGCAGGCACAATGATGCTTAATAAACTATACAATGAACTGGACAGAGAGGAATGGGAAATTACCATTGTCGATCAGTTTAAGACCCATTATTATCAACCAGGTTTTTTATTTATTCCTTTTGGAATCTATAAAAAACAAGATGTGATTAAGCCTAAATACGACTTTTTCCCTCCGGGTGCAAATGTAATCTTCAATGCAATCGATAAAATTGATGGTAAAGAAAATAAAGTATATCTGGAAGGCGGTAAAGTATTGAACTATGATTTCCTGATCATTGCAACCGGAACACAGACAAGACCCGGTGAGACCGAAGGACTTAAAGACAAGCTTTGGTATAAGGATATTTTCGATTTCTATACGGTAGAAGGTGCCCTGGCTCTTCATCAGAGATTTAAGGATTTTGAAGGCGGCGATCTTGTTATGTGTATCCCTGAAGTACCTTATAAATGTCCGGTTGCCCCACTTGAATTTGTTTTCCTCGCAGATGCTTATTTTACTGAAAAAGGAATCAGAGATAAGGTAAATATAAAATTTGTTACACTCATGTCAGGTGTGTTTACAAAACCTGTTGCCACCAAGGTTCTTGGAGGAATTATGGATGAAAAGAATATTGAAGTGATCCCCGATTTTTATTTAAGTCATGTTGATAATGACAAGAAAAAGATCGTTTCTTATGATGATCGTGAGGTTTCCTTTGATATTCTGACCAT
Source organism: Flavobacteriia bacterium (assembly GCA_003973375.1). Classification (GTDB taxonomy): domain Bacteria; phylum Bacteroidota; class Bacteroidia; order Flavobacteriales; family Flavobacteriaceae; genus Namhaeicola. Next base: position 4,502 of record QNYL01000314.1, on the reverse strand, counting down.
TGTACCCGTAAATATGGGTAGTGATATGGTTGCCAGAAGCGGTATGGGCGATGATATGAATTACGTAAAAACCGATAAATACACCTTACAATCCGAACAATTTGAAAATATCTTTGTAATTGGTGATGCCGCTAATCTTCCCACTTCCAAAGCAGGCTCTGTAGCTCATTTTGCCGGTGAGATATTATTTGAAAATATTTTATCCGCAATGGAAGGAAGACCTTTGCAGGCTAAATTTGACGGACATGCCAACTGCTATATTGAAACCGGATTCGGTAAAGGAGCACTGATCGACTTTAACTACGATACAGAACCGCTTCCGGGAACTTTCCCGCTACCGGGAATAGGACCTTTTGGTTTGCTTAAGAATACAAAAATGAACCACTACGGAAAAGTATTGTTCCGATGGATCTACTGGCATATTTTACTTAAAGGAAAAGAATTACCTATCGAAGCCGATATGTCTATGGCAGGAAAAAAACGGGTTTAATCTAAATACCGCAACATTATGAAAGAAAAGAATTTAGAAGCCCGGATAGATTCCCTGGATAAAAAAATGGATTTGCTCCTGGAATATGTTAATCAACAAAGATTGAACAGTTCTATGGTTGAAGATCTTGCAAAAGACCTTTCGATTATAGGCAAAGATGCCTATGATTCCACAGTAGAGGCACTGGATAAACGTCAGGTGGAACTCGACCCGGCTGAGATGTCAGATCTCGTGGTTACCCTGTTGAGAAATATGGACAATATTAAAACCGTATTGAACTCTTTGGAAATGGCTGTTGATCTTGGAAAAGAAGTCGGACCGCTTGCCAACGAGGCTATTATCGATTTTACCAAACAACTCAATGTATTTGAACAAAAAGGTTATTTCGATTTTGTGAAAGGTGTTGGCCCGATCATCGATAATATAGTTACCAACTTTGGTAAGGAAGACCTGCAGGAACTTGCAGACAATATTGTAACCATCCTTTCAATTGTAAAAGAGATCACACATCCTGAAATACTGGGTACGGTAAAAAATGCGATCATGACCTTCAATGCAATGGAAACCGAAAGCGTACCGTCTTATTCAATATGGAAGGTAATGAGGGAAATGAACAGTCCGGAGATGAAAAAAGCACTAGGATTTGGAGTTACCTTTATGAAAAACTTATCAAAAGACGTGAAAATAAGAGAATAACTAAGGAAATATTATGAAATAAGTTGACGGAAATAAGGAATTAATTTTTTTCATTATCAAGGCAAAATATTCAAACATAGCCTAAGCTATGGTTTAATATTTTAACGATGAAAAAGGAAAAAAGAACGAGTTAATTTGGCAAGTTATTCCGTAATAATTCCTAAATAATTAATAACTAATTAAAAATTATAAAATTATGGCTGTAAAAACAATTGCAGGAGTACAAGTAAATGTTACAGATGACGGATATCTTGAAGATATGGATCAGTGGAACGAAGATATCGCAAAAGAGATTGCAAGTGAAATGGGGATCGAACTTACCGATGAGCATTTCAAAGTATTAAATTATCTGAGAGAAAAAACAAAAGAAGGCGCCTCATTATCAATCAGAAGCGTTGGGAAATCAGGAGTTGTTGATGTAAAAGGGCTTTATAAATTATTTCCAAAAGGGCCTTTAAAATTCTCATCAAAAATCGCAGGTATCCCTAAACCAACCAGTTGTATTTAATCAATAAATAATCTATTATGGATTCAAAAGAAAAAAAACCGTTAGAAAAAGTATGTATGATCTGTGCAAAAGGAGCCTTAGAGGATGTTTATGCCGCCTTGGTTATGGCCAACGGGGCTGTAATGGAAGGCATTGAAACACATCTTTTCTTTACTTTCTTTGGTTTAGACGCTATTACTAAAAAAACAATGAACAGTCTTCATACTGCAACTACAGGTAACCCGGCCATGCGTATGCCCGGCGGATTACCATTTCCAACTATACTGGGGGGATTACCCGGCGTGGAAGCTGCTGTGTCAAGTATGATGAGAAAACAAATGGAAGATCTCGATATGCCACCGGTTGATGAATTTCTTGAATTGATCACTGCCGGCGGAGGTAAAGTCTATGCCTGTAAATTGGCAGTTGATATGTTTAAATTACGCAAAGAAGACCTTTGGGATGATGTTGATGGTATACTTACCATTGGAGAGTTTTACGAGCTTTGTGATGGCGACAGAACGCAAATTATCTTTACCTGATTTCAGGATCTATCTGCTTATTTTCAATCTTTTATAAGAATAGAAAAAATCTTAAGGCTGAGTTTACAACCAAACTCAGCTTTTTTTTATTCGTTCCGGTTTTATTTTTTTCTGATTTTTTTAACCAATATCCCAATTCCTTTAAAAGCAAAAAAAGCGATCAGTCCAACTGTCAGTCCCATGATCAATTCTGCCAGCATCACAGGCAGGGCATGAAAAAAATCGTGAACTATATCGAGGTTATGAACAAACATACCGCCTCCCACAAGCAACATCGCAATAGTACCTACAATTCCCAGTAAGATGATCAATTTTGGCAAGGCCCAAACGAGTCCTTTCCCTAATGTAACAAAAGTTGATTTAATAAATTTACTTTTTCCACTTGCTTTTTTGATCAGCATATAGCCGGTATCATCCATTCTCACCATTAAAGCCACTATACCATACACCCCAATTGTAACCGCCACAGCTATTAAAGAAACGATTATTATTTGCGACATAATGGGTTCCCCTGCAACTGTACCCAGAGTGATCATAACAATTTCAATAGACAAAATAAAATCGGTTATGATGGTAGATTTTATCTTGGCCTTTTCAATTTTCATAAATTCCTCCTCACTTAAATCAGCTTTTACTTCCTGATGTTCTTCTTTTTTATGGAAGAAAGTATGAATGATCTTTTCAACCCCTTCATAACTAAGATAAACTCCTCCTATCAGCAAAATAGGAACGATCAGTTGAGGCAGAAAAGCACTCAGCAAAAAAGCAAAAGGTAAAATAATAAGCTTGTTCAAAAAAGAACCTTTTGTTATGGCCCAAAGCACCGGCAATTCTCTTGAGGAATGAAATCCTGATGCCTTTTCTGCTCCCACCGCAAGATCATCACCTAAAACACCGGCTGTTTTTTTGGCCGCAACCTTGGCCATTATTGATACATCATCCATCAAAGTGGCAATATCATCTAAAACTGCGAAAAAACCTGTCATTATTCTATTGATTGATCGTATAAAACTAATTAAAAAAAATGGATTCTGTTTTACTCAAAAACCTATTCATGATGATAAGGCTCATTACTTAAAATCGTAAACGCCCGGTAGATCTGCTCGATCACGATCAAACGGATCATCTGATGCGAAAAGGTCATCTTTGAAAAAGCGATCATCCCATTTGATTTTTTATAAACTTTCTCAGAAAAACCATAAGGCCCTCCAATTACAAAAACCACTTGTTTAATTCCTGAATTCATTTTCTTCTGAAGGAACTTTGAAAATTCCACCGATCTGTATTCAGTACCTCTTTCATCCAGTAATATCAAATGATCTCCGGAATTGATCTTGTTCAAGATCAATTCACCTTCTTTTTCTTTTTGCTCGTTTTCTGAAAGATTTTTAACCCTTTTCAGATCGGGAATCACCTGAAATTCAAATTTGACATAATGCTTTAACCTCTTTTCATAGTTTTGAAAAAGAGCAATGAGATTTTTATCATCTGTTTTGCCAATAGCCAGAAGTTTAATTTTCATTAGAAGGTTTTATGGCCTACAAATTTAATTCATTATTTAGTTTAAATCAAAAAAGTTATTTTTGTACAAATTATTCTAAAGTTCTGAAGATATTTTATCTGAGAGTTTTCTAAAAAATCCTTTAAAATGATAAGCAACGAACAATTTCAAAAAGAATTAGACATCATTATAAAAAATGCCATAAGAGAAGACATCGGTGACGGAGACCACAGTTCTCTGGCCTGTATCCCGGCTGATGCCAGAGGTCAGGCGAAACTTCTGGTTAAGGAAGACGGGATAATTGCAGGTATAGAATTTGCAAAGATGGTATTTACTGAAATAGACAAGGATTTAAAGGTTGAAACCTTTTTAAACGACGGAGATAAGGTCAAGGTTGGGGATATCGCTTTTTTTGTAACCGGAAATTCTCAATCCATTCTTAAAGCTGAACGCTTGGTTCTTAATGCAATGCAAAGAATGAGTGCCATTGCAACCAAAACAAGGAAATTTGTAAAAAAACTTAAAGGTACCAATACAAAGATTCTAGATACCCGGAAAACCACACCGGGGATCCGTGCCATTGAAAAATGGGCAGTAAAGATAGGCGGAGGTGAAAATCACCGTTTTGCCCTTTATGATATGATCATGTTAAAGGACAATCATATTGATTTTGCCGGAGGTGTGGATCAGGCCATAGAAAAGACCAAGAAGTACCTGAAAAACAATGATCTCGACCTGAAAATTATTGTTGAAGCCCGTAATTTTGATGAGATCAAGAAAATTATT
>QNYL01000003.1 GCA_003973375.1 Flavobacteriia bacterium | reverse complement strand
TAAATACGTAAAAAATAGAAAGTTAAGAATAAAAAACAAAAATACGGATAATGTTGAAAAATCGAATGAACAAAGCTTGTTACGTTAAAACGCTGAAGGCGTTTCTGCCTCACTTCACAAGCTTTCACACCGCGCCGAAACTTTAACCCAATCGTTAACAACATTAAGGAAAACTCCCTAAAGGAGAATAATAGAATATTAATATTATGAAAAAAATACTAATTATAATTTTAGGAATAGCTTTTTTATCGGGCTGTTCAAATGATGATGACGCACTAAACGATCAAATTATTGGAAAATGGAAATTAATAGAGGTTGAATTTTACGGGTTTGGAGGGCAAGGTTCAACGGACTATTCACATGAGAACATAATTTATGATTTCCAACCAAATGGAATTTTAAAAGTAACAGGTGGACAAAATGAGGGCTATTCATCTGGAGAATATAATTACTTTTTTGGATTGGACTATCTTGGAGGAGGAATGACTGATCCAAAAGTTTTATTAGTGAGAATTGAAGATTCTAAATGGACTTATAATTTAAATAAAGGTATAATGAGATTGGGACAATCATACCTTGATGGACCTGTTTTAATCTTTGAAAGGAAATAAAACGATTTGCCAGCAAAAATATAGTACATACCGCATAGTTTATATTTACACTTTAACTAAAATATTACAATGAAAGATTTATTCCTGATAATCTTAGCAGTGGTACCTGAATTCAAGAACTTAACGCAACAAATCATACTCTTTGTAAATTAAAAAGAATTCTTTATTAGTCTTTATTCTCTTGCAAAAAACCTTAAATTTACAATCATATTTTTTTAAAACATCAAGATGACAAACACTTACAGGTTATTTTTAGGATTATTTATATTTTTTATTTCATTGCCCGGAATTCAGGCTCAAACTACTAGAAAAGCAGTTCCTGTTTTTAAAGATGGTGAAGCACAGATTGTACCGGAATTTAGCGATCCTGAAAAATGGATCAGGACAGATCTTTGGGTTGAAACCGATTTTGATACCGATGGCGATGGTAAATTAGACCGGATGCATGTAGATGTTACACGGCCTGCACAAACAAAAACAGAAGGCTTAAAACTGCCGGTAATTTATATTTCAAGTCCTTATTTTGCCGGGGTGGCTCCGGATGTACCGGGTTTAAACTGGGATGTAAATCATGAGCTGGGAGAACCTGCGCCACATGAAAGAGCGCATCCCGAAGTTACCAGAAGAGGAAAAAGACCGATCATTTCCAACTCTCATATCAAAACATGGGTACCACGCGGATATATTGTGGTTCATTCTTCTTCACCGGGTACCGGACTCTCACAGGGATCGCCTACTGTTGGCGGCGACAATGAATCTCTGGCACCTAAAGCGGTAATCGAATGGCTTTGCGGAAGAAGACCGGGCTATACATCGATCGATGGAAATGAAAAAGTAAAAGCCTATTGGTCAACAGGAAAAGTTGGTATGACCGGAACTTCTTACAACGGAACCCTTCCTCTGGCTGCAGCCACAACCGGAGTTGACGGTCTGGAAGCGATTATTCCTATCTCTCCCAATACATCTTATTATCATTATTATCGTTCTAACGGTCTGGTAAGATCCCCGGGAGGATATTTAGGAGAAGATGTAGATGTATTATACGATTTTATTCACAGCGGTGATGAGTCAAAAAGGGCTTACAGCAATAGGGTGATCCGTGATACTGAAATGAAAAACGGGATGGATCGGATTACCGGAGATTACAATGATTTTTGGGCAAAACGAGATTATCTGAACGATATGAAACCTATGAAAGCAGCTCTTTTTATGTCGCATGGTTTTAACGACTGGAATGTGATGCCGGAACACAGCTACCGAATTTATAAAGCGGCAAAAGAAAAAGGATTGCCTGCGATGATCTATTATCATCAAAACGGACATGGAGGTCCGCCGCCGATGCGGATGATGAACCGGTGGTTTACCCGTTACCTTTTCGGAATTGAAAATGGAGTGGAAAAAGAACCCAGGGCATGGATCGTTCGTGAAAACGATAGAAGAGATCATCCTACACCTTATGCAGATTATCCTAATCCGGAAGCTGCTCCTGTAACCTTGTATTTAAAACCGGGAGCTCCCAAGGCCGGAAAATTATGTACGGATAGATCAGGTAGTAAAGGAAAAGAAACACTTGTAGATAACTATTCTTTCTCCGGAGCTTCGCTGGCTCAGGCTGAAACTACAGAGCACAGGTTGATCTATGTAACGCCCGAATTAAAAGAAGATGTTCATATTTCCGGAGTGCCGAGAGTTACTATAAAACTGGCCAGCAGTAAACCCGCAGCAAATCTTTCCGTATGGATGGTTTCACTTCCGTGGAATGAGGGAAGAAGAGTAAAAATAACCGACAATATCATCAACCGGGGCTGGGCTGATCCGCAGAATTATAGATCTATAAGGAAAGGAGAACCCTTAAAACCGGGTAAATTCTATGAGGTAAGTTTTGATCTGATGCCGGATGATCAGATCATACCGAAAGGACAAAAAATTGCTCTGATGATCTTCTCCAGTGATAAGGAGTTTACCATTCATCCAAAACCGGGCACTGAACTGACCATTGATTTGGAAGGAACAAAACTGGTTTTACCCGTGGTGGGCGGAAAAGCAGCTTTCGCGAAAGCTGTAAATATTAGTGAAAGATGTATAGATCAATAATTACAGGAATTTTATTTTTATTGCCCTTTTTTGGCTTTTCTCAGGCCGACTGGATCAGCTATGTTAAAAAAGAGAAAAAAGGGATTATGGCTGTTTCTGTTGATCTGGAACTCGATTTAAATAAACCTAAATTACACAACGTTCTTATTGTAGGAACCAGGGTAAAAGGCTGTTATAAGAATGGTTTTCCCAATGAGGAAGGAATAAAGTATTCTGATGTTTTTTCCGATTCTGTTGCTTTCCGGCTGAATAAAATTACAAAGAACCGGAAGGTGGGTATGATCTCTTATCAGTGTTTGATCTTTGATGTTTTTTATGTAAAAGATACGCTGGGAATCCGAAAAGAGATGGATACTTTATTATCGAAAAATTATCCGCATTACCCAAAATATGTTGTCATCAGTAAAGATAAAAAATGGGATTACTATTATCAAAAGCTTTTCCCGCCGGTTTATACAGAAGATTTTATTTACGATCAGGAAATTCTTTACAAACTGGTCTCTGCCGGCGATGATCTTTCCACAGAGAGGAATGTTAAGCACTGGACCTATTTTAAAAACGAAAAGAGAAGAAACAGTTTTGTGAGTAAAATTAAAAAACTCGATTTTAAAGTGGATTCTCTGAATATTAAAAAGGATCTGGCTTATCCGTATGAAGTTCAGATTTACAGAAAAGAAAAGATCTATCCCCGGTCTATCGAAAGTGTAACCGCACTTCTTAATTTTATGGTTAAAGCCGATAATGGGCTGTATGATGGCTGGGGCGCCGAAATGATCGTAAAAGAATAAATAAGTATCATTAACATAAACCTAAACAGAAAAAAAATGAACAAGAGTTTATCAGAAATTATGAGTACCGGAAAGGAATCTTTACAAAGAAACTGGCCAGTGGCCGTTGGAACTTTTCTTGTTTACACACTTTTTAGGATACTACCTTCTATCTAACCACTAAGTATTTATACATAAGAGAAAGCAATCTTTTTGTTGTTAAAACAACATCTTTGATTAACCTTGACAGATTATTCTCAATATCACCTAATTTTTTTATAGCTTCAATGCGTTAATGACATGCTCTGCTTTAATATGGTAATGTATTTTTTAAAACAATCAAAATTGAATTTCTCATTATCTTATTCCTTTTCGCTTAAATATTGCTTTTCTTTGCAAAAATCTGGTCTATGAACTACCTTTCTGTTGAAAATATTACCAAATCCTATGGGGAACGTATCCTGTTTCAGGATATTTCTTTTGGGATCAACAAAGACCAGAAAATTGCTTTGGTTGCCAAGAATGGTACCGGAAAAACTACTCTGTTAAATATCATTGCCGGAGTTGATACGCCCGATGAAGGGCAAATCATTAGTCGTAAAGGTTTAAAGACCGCCTATCTCTCACAAAAAGATGATCTGAATGAAAATCTGACCGTTGAAGAGACCATTCATAATTCGGGTAACGAGATCTTAAAAATCATTACGCAATATGAAAAAGCTTTGGAGAATTCACACGAAAGTGATGCCTATCAAAAAGCTTTTGAACTGATGGAGCAATATAATGCCTGGGATTTTGAAACGCATTACAAGCAGATCCTGTTCAAATTAAAATTAAATGAACTGGATAAAAAGGTTTCTTCGCTTTCAGGCGGACAAAAAAAACGCCTTTCGCTGGCGGTAATGCTGCTCAACAAACCCAACCTGCTTATTCTGGATGAGCCCACCAATCACCTGGATCTGGAAATGATCGAATGGCTGGAGAATTTTCTGCAAAAAGAAAAGATCACACTTTTTATGGTTACCCATGACCGCTATTTTCTGGAACGTGTATGTAATGAGATTATAGAACTGGATCAGGGAAAACTTTATCGCTATAAAGGAAACTACTCTTACTTTTTACAAAAAAAAGAGGAACGCTTAGCCCTGGAACAGACTACGCTTGATAAGGCTAAAAATCTTTTTAAAAAAGAGCTGGATTGGATGCGCAGGCAACCCAAAGCCCGTACTACCAAATCTAAATCGAGAATTGACGATTTCTACAAGATCAAGGAAAAGGCGCATCAAAGAAGAAATGATCATCAGGTTCAACTGGAAATAAATATGGAGCGGATGGGAAGCAAAATTGTGGAACTGCACCATCTTAAAAAAGCCTTTGGGGAAAATGTGATCCTGAATAATTTTGACTATGTCTTTAAAAGAGGGGAACGCATCGGGATCATCGGAAAGAACGGAACAGGAAAATCTACATTCTTAAATATCATCACGGGAACAATTCCGGTTGATGCCGGAAAAGTTGTAATTGGTGATACGATCAAATTTGGTTATTATACACAAAGTGGTATTCACATAAAAGAAGGTCAGAAAGTAATTGAAGTAATTAAAGAATTTGGTGAATATATTCCGCTGAACAAAGGCAGAAAGATCAGTGCCGGACAGCTGCTGGAACGTTTTCTGTTCGACAGAAAAAAACAATACGATTTTGTGGAAAAACTATCGGGAGGAGAATTAAAACGACTTTTTCTTTGTACCGTGCTGATACAAAATCCGAATTTTATCCTGCTGGATGAACCTACCAATGATCTGGACATCGTTACCCTGAATGTGCTGGAAGATTTTCTTCTGGATTTTCCCGGAAATCTGCTCGTGGTTTCTCACGACCGTTATTTTATGGACAAGATCATCGATCATCTTTTTATTTTTGAGGGTGAAGGCAAGATCAGTGGTTTCCCCGGAAACTATACTGATTATCGTATTTATGAGGACTTCAACCCATCCGTTAAGGAAAAAAATATTAAAAAAGAAGATACTCGTAAAGCGGCTCCGTCTAAAGGACAGTTGTCTTATCTGGAGAAAAGAGAATTCAATAAA
>QNYL01000001.1 GCA_003973375.1 Flavobacteriia bacterium | reverse complement strand
CCGTTGCAAAAGGCAATCATTTACTCAAATTCGACGCTTGAAAAAAAATTAACCTGCAGTAAACTTTTGTTTATGAGGACTTACTTTTTTTAGAGTAGGAAGAAGTTGGGCAAAGAATTGTCTTTATTTCATAATTCAAAAGAGTATTGCAACGGTCTTATAATATCAATATCAATAACCAGAATATTGGCAGGGCCTCAATCCAGAAAGTTGTATAATACCTACTTTGATTTGCTCTGGTAAAGAGCAGAAAGAATAAAGTAACCAGTGAAAGTATTGCTGTTTGAAGTACAGAATGCCTATTTACCGGGTCTTTTGTAAATTCCAGTATCAGAAAAATCAATAAGGATACAGAACCTATAACTTTTGAGCGATTTACGCCGTATAACTGAGGCATTGTTTTCAGGTGAATATGATCATCCTCCATATCATGAATATCAAAAGGGATTGTATAAGCGATTATAAACAATAATCTTTGAAAAAAGATGATCCATACATTTAAATCAAAATCAATTTCATTTTGGCTTAACGGAAAAAGAACCGTTACACCCGCACCGGTCAATGCAATCAAAAAAAGCTTTAAACCGGCAATGCTACGCAGATTTCTTTTGTTAGCTGAAAAAGGAACAATATAAAAAAAGGTGGTCATTATAAATGGAAAAAGGACGAGTAAAGAGATGAACCGGATTCGGAAAGTCAGATAGGCCAACAACAGAGTACTTAAAATATTGAGAATGATCAGCAATTTTTGATGTGAACTGATCCAGGCTGCAAAAAAAGTATTGATCTCATTTAATTTGTAAGATCTGATAAAATTATAGGAAATGATCGTAGAAAAGAAAACAAAAAGCGGAGTGATATTTTCATCGATCCCAAAATTGAGTAAAGAGATCTTTGCAAAACTAAACATGGCAACGGCAACATGAATATTGCTAAAAATATAGAAATCAAATAAGCGTTTAAGGTTTTGCATCTTCAAAACTACAATTTTTACTTTTCAAACCATTTCTGATGAAATAAAAAGTATCCGTTAAGGTTTGTTTTTTTTGGGAAATCTTTCTAATAATTTATGAATTCAGGTCAATATCTGAACATAATTTTTGCTAATTTAGCGCATCCCAAAAAATTAAATTATGCAAACAGATTCGTTCGTAATAAGACACATTGGCCCGGATGAAGACCAGATAAAAGAAATGCTGAAAACCATTGGCGTTAAATCACTGGAAGAATTGATCTATAAAACCATTCCGGATGACATCCGCCTTCCCGAAAGTTTAAATTTACCTAAACCTATGAGTGAAAATGAATTTTCATCTCACATTCAGGAACTGGCCAGCAAGAATAAAGTTTTTAAATCTTATATCGGCTTAGGATACCACGCTGCTTCCCTGCCCGCTGTGATACAAAGAAATATTTTTGAAAACCCAAGCTGGTACACCTCATACACCCCATATCAGGCTGAGATCTCTCAGGGGAGGCTCGAAGCACTCTTAAATTATCAAACTGTTGTTTCTGATCTGACCGGTTTACCCTTATCCAATTCTTCCTTACTCGATGAAGGTACCGCCGCAGCGGAAGCGATGATTATGTTACACAACGGAAGAAGCCGTGCTATGAAAAAGGCACAAGCCGACAAATTCTTTGTTTCGGAAGAAGTATTGCCACAAACTATTTCTGTACTGAAAACACGTTCAAAACCTTTGGGAATCGAACTGGTTATAGGAAATCATAAGAAATTTAAATTTGAAGAGGGTTTCTACGGTGCTTTAGTACAATATCCGGCAAAATATGGTGAAGTTTACGACTATACCGAATTTATTGAAAAAGCACATGAAAAAGAAATCAAAGTTGTAGTAGCAGCTGATATTTTAAGTCTGGCCATTTTAAAATCGCCGGCTGAAATGGGTGCTGATGTTGCTGTGGGAACCACACAACGTTTTGGAATTCCCTTAGGATTTGGTGGCCCGCATGCCGGTTATTTTGCCACACATGAAGAGTTCAAACGTTTGATCCCCGGAAGAATTATCGGAGTAACGATAGATGCTGCGGGAAATGAGGCTTTGCGAATGGCCTTACAAACCCGTGAACAACATATCAAACGCGAAAAGGCAACTTCAAACATCTGTACCGCCCAGGTATTACTTGCGGTAATGGCAGGAATGTACGCTGTTTATCACGGTCCGGACGGAATAAGATACATCGCCAGACAGATCCATTCCCTTACCAATATTTTAAATGAAGGACTCTTAAAATTAGGTTTAAAACAATACAATGATGTTTACTTTGACACCCTGAAGATCAAGGTGAGTCAGGCTGATAAAGTCAGGCGACTGGCCGAAAAGAAGAAAGTAAATTTCTTATATATCGATAAAAAAACAATCGGGATCTCTATCAATGAAACAACAACCCTTTCTGACATCGATCAGATCATTGAGATTCTGGCTCATGCCGAAAATCTTTATGCTTTTAAAACCACAGATTGCCCTGTAACTTTATCTATCCCGAAAAATTTACAAAGAACAACCGATTTCCTCGCTCATGAGGTTTTCCACAACTATCATTCTGAGACAGAAATGATGCGTTACATCAAGCGACTTGAACGTAAAGATATTTCTTTAACCGATTCGATGATCTCGCTGGGTTCCTGTACAATGAAACTCAATGCGGCTACTGAAATGCTGCCGTTGAGTATGACCAACTGGACTTCTATTCACCCGTTTGTTCCTGTAAAACAGGCTCAGGGATATCATGAAATGCTCAAAGGTCTGGAAAAACAACTGAATGTGATTACAGGTTTTGCTGCCACTACCCTGCAACCTAATTCAGGAGCACAGGGCGAATATACCGGCTTAATGGTGATCAGAGCTTATCATGAATCTAAAGGAGAATCCCACAGAAATATTTGTCTGATCCCGGCTTCTGCTCATGGTACCAATCCGGCCTCTGCAGTAATGGCAGGTATGAAAGTGGTGGTTACTAAAACTTCTGACACAGGAAATATCGATGTTGATGACCTTCGTGAAAAAGCCGAAAAATATAAAGATAATCTTGCCGGATTGATGGTAACTTACCCATCCACACATGGTGTTTTCGAATCGGCGATCAAAGAAATAACAAAGATCATTCACGATAATGGCGGACAGGTATATATGGATGGTGCCAATATGAACGCTCAGGTAGGTTTGACCAATCCTGCGAGAATTGGTGCTGATGTTTGTCACCTGAATCTCCACAAGACCTTTGCTATTCCTCACGGAGGTGGTGGCCCGGGAGTTGGACCTGTTTGTGTGGCAGAACATCTTGCTGAATTCCTACCCTCCAACCCAATCATAAAGACCGGAGGAAAGAATGCGATCACAGCAGTTTCTTCTGCTCCTTTCGGATCGGCACTGGTTGATCTGATCTCTTACAGCTACATTAAAATGCTGGGCAGCAAAGGTTTGACAACTGCAACTACCATTGCTATTTTAAACGCAAATTATTTAAAAGCCCAACTGGAAAAACATTATAAGATCTTATATGCGGGTGAAATGGGATTTGCTGCTCATGAAATGATTGTCGATTTCAGAGAATTTAAAGCAAAAGGAATTGAGGTAACTGATATTGCCAAACGATTAATGGATTATGGTTTCCATGCTCCAACGGTTTCTTTCCCTGTGGCAGGTACCCTGATGATCGAGCCTACAGAAAGTGAAAATAAAAAGGAAATCGATAGATTTATCGATGCTATGATACAAATCAAAAAAGAGATCGATGCGTATGAAGATGAAGATTCTGTATTAAAAAATGCACCACATACACAAAATATGCTGACCGCTGAAAACTGGAACCATCCATATTCAAGAAAAGAAGCTGCTTTCCCATTGGATTATATCAGGGAAAATAAGTTCTGGCCAAGTGTAAGGCGTGTTAATGAAGCTTACGGGGATCGTAATCTGGTTTGTACCTGCAGACCCATTGAAGATTATATCAACGAAGAAGAATAAAGAATATTGATCTTTTAAAATAAAGTTGCCGGGGAATTTTTTCAGGCGGCTTTTTTTATAATTTTATTCCTTATAAAATTCTTCCAATGAAAAAGATCTATCGTCAGGCTGTTATGGCCGTTATCCTGAATCCCGACAAAAAATTCCTGATCGGTTATTCCCCACGGGATAAGAGTTATAAATTTCCTCAGGGAGGTCTGGAAAAAGGAGAGGATACGATCAGCTGCATCAAAAGGGAACTGAAAGAAGAATTAGATTATCATCTGGAAGAAAGAGATATTCTCAATGTATATCAGGAAAAGATTGCTTATCCTTTTCCTCCCGATGTCCATCCGGTTTTTATAGGGCAGCAGCTAAAAATAGTCAAGATCAGATATAATCCAAAGTCAAATATCATACCTCAGGATGATGAATTTAGTGTTTTACACTGGATCTCTCCGGAAGAAATGAATCAATACAATTTTGAATACCGGGAAAAGGCTTACCACAGAGCTTTGGAAATATGCGAATTGATATAAGATTGTGTTAAGAATCAGATCTCAAACACATCAAATTCAAGTTGTAAAGGATCGAGATGCTTAACAAGAGTTTTGATAAGATCATCCCCTGCTTCAAGATAAAACTCGGAAAAGTTTGCATATCTTTCCTGCAATGCTTCATTTGGGAACAGCTGATGATGAAGTATTGAGATCCTCTCAACCAGATCATTCAACTTTCTTTTCTGAGCTTTTAACAATCTTTTTTCCAGATTATTAAGTCCGTTCAACTGCTTTTGCTCCTGAGCTTTTACGGCTCCCAGAAAAGATCTGTCGGTACAATGTGAGATTGCTTCAAGCTCCGCAAATATTTGAGTCAGACGAGCTTTTTGTTCAGAAAAATCAATCTTCAGATCGGAATTCTCCTTTACTTTTTTATTAATGAACTCCTCTTTTTTCAGGAAGATATCCTCCAGGGAAACTCCCAGTTTTTTTAATTTCTGATTTTGTTTTTTATGAATCAGTAAAACAGAATTCCGCAATAAAAGAACAGGAAAAGGTACTTTCATTGTTTCGAAATAACTTTTCAACTCCATCCAGTAAGAAAGTTCTCCTCCACCGCCGATATAACTCAGATTGGGCAGAATAACCTCCTGATAAAGCGGCCTAATCAATACATTAGGGCTAAATCTTTCAGGATGTTGCTCTACTTCTTTAATGATCTCTTCCTTGCTAAAAGTTAAACCGGTATTGACAACACTGTAAACTCCATCTTTAAGTACAATACGCTCTCTCAAATAGTTACCGAGATAAAAAAGATTGATCTCTCTGGGGTTTACAAGTATTTTATAGCTTTCTTTAAAGGAATCTACAGTTTTACTCACCTCTTTATAACAGGTCTGCTCAAGCAATTCTTTTTTTACAAACGGTATAAATTCTTTTTTCAGGATCTTATCGTTTCCATCTATGATCACCAGACCGTATTTGCCAAAAAGTTCATTGGCCAGATAGCGTGTAGCCTCAGTAAGGTTTTTATGATCTAAATAACTTTTCTTAAAAAGGTCTTTTAAATATTTTGCATTCTTACCCTGTCCGAGTAAAGAGGAAAACTCCGAAAAAACTTTATCG
>QNYL01000308.1 GCA_003973375.1 Flavobacteriia bacterium | reverse complement strand
GTTGGAGCAGGGACATCGATGACCTTTGGATTGATGGAGGTTCTCACTGCTTCCAACACGGTTTTTCCAGTATCTTTTGTTGCGAGGTCAATTGCGCAGGCTCGATCAAATGTTAAGTGAATTTTTGATTTGTCAGCGGCAATCATCGCTAAAACAACGTGGGTAACATCACCACCAGAGAGGTAGTGAGCTTCAAGCATGTCAGTTGAAAAATTGAGACCCGCTTTTACCGCTGTAATTCGGCTATCTACGATAAGACCGAAGGGGACTTTCCGAAGCCACATGCCGATGAGGCTTCCCATACTAACGGATGCATTGGCCAGTTTAGCTCGAAGCCAGATTTTGAAAAACTTCAGGAGAATCATGAAGAAAATAAAAGCAACGAAAATGGCTATGAGGGATAGAGCGATGGGAATATCGATTGAGGCAAGTGTGGGTGATATCATGAGAATAATGAGAGGTTGATGGTTGTTGATAAAAGAAAAATGTATTTCAGGGTGTTCTTTCTGAGAAGTTCCATGGAAATGAAACACTGGTCAGAGATTACAATTAACGATGTAACTATGGACTTTCTGGTAAACTTTGCAAGTAAACAGGTTAGAAAATTTTAGGTTCTTTTAATTTAGTAAAATGGAATTTGTAAATAGGTGTTCGTTGGAAGGGATGAAAATCTTATTTGGATACGGTGGCTGTTTGGTAAATATGAGTTTATAAGGAATTCATACCTTGTGTGTATAGCTTTTAACAAGGGAGATATAGGTAAATAATGTGAAACCGAGGTAGCATTATCATCAGAAAAACAGAAAACTCTGTTTTTCTGATGATATTATTGTGGATTTTAGGTCAATTTATCCACAACACGACTATTTAAGCCATTACGGAAGGAGTTCCCATTTCGCGCGTAGCATAATACCGTTTAGTCGCTTCTTTTTGACGCGGACTACTAAAATGATCAATGCGCTTGAGATAGCCGATGATTCGGGTGGCGTGCCCGATGTTTGTTGATTTGCATTTGGGGCATTTTACGCGGGTTTCTTTTGCAATATACCCACAATCGTCACAAATAGTGCACATCACATTAATACACCAATAATTACAGCCATTAAGAGCTGCGATATCGATGAGTTTGAGAGCCGCTTCTTTTGTAGGATGTTCGTGGAGATTGAGATGGAGAGCGCTTCCTCCATCGAGAAAATCAACGACTTCTCGACCGTGAAGAATCATTTTATCGAGGAAGTTACAGTGTTCGTCTTCAACGCGATAAAAGTAGCTGTTGTAACAATCGCGAGGCACCTCATACCCATCGGCTTTATCCCAATCGGCATTACGCACTCCAAGAGATTCTGCGGGAATCATCTCTGTGTTAAATCGACATCCAAATTCGTTGGCAGCTTCTCGGTTGAGTTGATAAATCGTGCCAAGTTGTTTTTGAAGGTAGCTGATATAGGTTTTTTTATCTTCTGGCCCTAACCCTAAGTATTCAGCTGATTCTAAAAGACCATTTACGCCAATCGTTAAAAATTGTTTTTCTAAAGAAATAAACCCAGCATCGTAAGCAGGTAACATTTTGTTTTTCAGCATCTCTTGAATGATGTTGAGATACGCGACCTGGTAGCGTTGGATTTTTTTGATTTCTTGTTTTAAGTCACGTCCATCTTGAACGAGGCGGTTCATGTTCAGAGTGATGACATTAATTGACCCCGTGCTAACACCACCAGCACCAAGGCTGTAAGAAAATGTATTGTCCGCTATTTCATTGCGAAGACGGCAGCATGATGCCAAGCTGTCGGCACTTTCAGATTGGTAGATGAAAAAGCTATTTCCCTCGCTGATTTGTTGGGCGAGCATCGAAGCAAACTCTCTGTCTTTCGCTTTGTTATCTTCATTGAGGATGGCTGCTGTCACTACCGGAAAGGTTAAAATCGAACGGGTTCTTTCCTGATTGAACCAGTTCATGAAATGCGTTTGAAGTTTGGCTAAGCGGTCGTAATTAGGAGTGTCGCCATTGGGAAAAACAAAGGAGCCAAAAAGAGATTCAAAATAATGCCGATCGTATAGAGAGATATTCCAAAAGGTGCTTTGATATCCACGACTCGCTGCAGGTTGATTAATGGAATAAACGACGTGCTG
This sequence comes from Flavobacteriia bacterium, assembly GCA_003973375.1. GTDB lineage: Bacteria > Bacteroidota > Bacteroidia > Flavobacteriales > Flavobacteriaceae > Namhaeicola. The sequence goes on along the minus strand of QNYL01000308.1, from coordinate 3,493 downwards.
AAGATTGGAATTTATTTGTGTGGTGTGTGTTTCTAGGTAATTTGAACCAAATTCACGCTGAGCAAAATGGTCAAAATAGAGTAAAAATTCAACCGTTGCTAAAGCGCCAGCAAATTGACTAGATACGGCGAAAACAAGGTTGATGAAATTGCCGCAAAAACTTTCTAGATGTTTAGGAGCTTTTGATTCACCTCCCATCTTTGTAAGTCCATCGAGTAAAAATGGATAGAGGGTAATAGACGCACAATACGGTTTAATACTCGTTTCGTCATGAGCGTAAATCTCATGATTTTCTAGCTGGCGTACATACTCATTAGCTAAATCTTCCCCAAAAAGATCTTTAATCTTTTCTTGCATCATCGACCGGTTAATCTGGCGATAGTAGTCTTTAAAGATTTCGTTTTCTAATGTAGCGATGTTTTTGAGGGTGACGTTTGCGTTTGGATCGTGTTTTGATCCATCTGCTGCATTTTTAGCGAAAATATAGTTTTTGATATACTGTTGTTTATCTTTTATTTGATCGGGTGTTAGTGCTGTGTTCATGACGAATGAGTAGGAAAATGATGGAAAAATAAGAGCTGTTGGTCAGATAGCTTTTTTCCATGTTTCTGTGTGTTTTTCGTCTGGTTGAAGAAAGTGATGATTGAGAATTTCGCCTGTTTTTGTATTGATGAGGCGTTGATTTGTATAGGGTGACTCTAGTCCTCCAAGGTGAGAAATGTAAGGCCCCGTTTTTAAGAAATCGAGTTCTTGGACAAGTTTTTCAGGGAGTTTGTCGAGTCCTGAATAGAGAGCGGTGAGAAGCCCCTGACTGCGGATAAATTGAAGAAGGGAGATGAGTTGATCGAGTTCCCACTCACCGCCATAAAATAAAACACATGTTATCATCCCTTGATATTGATTCAGCATGTAGGAAAGAGAGAGTTGATTGAGTTGCTTTCCATAAGAAGGATCCCAGGTAAATGCAGAGTGGCAACCTGGGCATTTTAATGGGCAACCTGAAATAGAAAGAGCCAGTGTAATTTCACCAGGAATTTCTTGTGTAACAATCTGCGGATAGCTGAAGTTCATACCTTAATAATGAAGGGTTTAGAAGAGGGTAGAGATGAGTGGTTAATGCTCGTGTCATACAAGATGATGTATAACGAAAAGTAAAAGACCACAACAGGTTGATTGAGGCAAGAAAAAAGATAGAAATTTAAAAGAGGTGAAAACGGGGCTTTTAATGGTATGAGTTTCTCAAAAAAAAGAACAAAAAGTATCTATAAGCGACACTTCTGTCTATCTAGCCTAGCAATGACAGAGAATGGCGTTATGGTAGCAAAATGGAATCCGCATCGGTACGACGCGGGGCTCAGGAGAGCAGCATAAAAACTCTGCGTCAAAGTTGCCAATCACACAAAAGGGTGGGCTTTGTTTTTCCCTTGATTGCAATATTGCTAGGACGATATAATGCGTTATCGTCAACAATCTGATTCTTTTATCCAAAAATCTAAATATCCCATAAGAAACGTTAAAACATGAAACAGAAAATTTTTTCCATACTCGGAGTTTTGCTTGCGTTTGTTGTTACCGTTTCGGCTCAAACACAAAAAAGGCCTAATATCATCTTTATTTTGGCGGATGATATGGGGATTGGGGATCTTGGATGTTACGGTCAGAAACTGATTAAAACACCCAACCTCGACAAAATGGCAGGAAATGGGGTAAAGTTGACTAATATGTATTCGGGAAGTGCGTTGTGTGCACCTGCGAGGTGTTCTTTTATTACCGGTCTTCATGCTGGACACGGGTTTGTAAGAAATAATTTTCCTCTTCCATTTGAAGGAAATATCCCAATACCTAAAAATGCTCAAACGATTCCCAAGTTGCTTAAAAAAGCGAACTACGCAACAGCCTGTGTAGGAAAATGGGGGCTTGGTTATCCAGGGAGTTGGGGCGATCCATTAAATCAAGGATTTGATCATTTTTATGGATACAATTGTCAAAGGCACGCCCATGATTTTTACCCGACCTATTTATGGCGCGATCGCAAAATGGAACAACTTCCAAAAGGAAATAGTGCAAAAACCAAAAAGGCGTATTCACATGATTTATTTACGAAGGAAAACCTCAAGTTCATTGAGGAAAACGCAGGTAAACGCCCCTTCTTTGCCTATATGGCATACACGATTCCACACATTCCCTTAAACCCACCAGATTTGGGTCAGTATAAAAATAAAGACTGGCCTAACGCTAATAAATCATACGCGGCAATGATTTCACGTTTGGATCGCGATATAGGAAAAATTTTGCAACTTCTCAAAGATAAAGGAATTGAAAAGGATACGTTGATTATTTTTACCTCGGATAACGGACCATACGGAAAAAAAATCATTAACTTTTTTAACAGTGCCGGCAAATATGCAGGACGGAAATCGAATCTCCACGAAGGTGGTATCCGCGAACCTTTTATTGCCTACTGGCCAGGTAAAATTGCTCCAGGTAGGGTGTCCGATCATACCACGATTCTCTATGATATGTTACCTACCTTTGCGGAGCTTGCAGGAGTGAAGGTTACCAAACCAACTGACGGCATTAGTATTGTTCCCACTCTTCTTGGAAAAGGAAAACAAAAGACTCACTCTTCTATGTATTGGGAGCTTGCTGGGACTCAAGCTGTTCGATTTGGCAAGTTTAAGGCGCTTAGATCAAAATCAAAGGTGGAGTTATACGATCTATCCAAAGACCCCTATGAAAAAAAGAATATAGCAAAATCTAATCCTGAGGTCGTGGCAAAAGCAGAAAAAATCATGAAGAAATCTCATGTTTCAAGTGATCTCTACCCCATTAAATCGTTAGGTGAGTCATTTAAATCAGTTAATATCGGTAAAGATTATAAATCTAAAACCAAAACCAAGAAAAAGAAGCACGGTAAAAAGAAAAAAGGTAAGCGCCATTAAAATAAACGGCTGAAATTATATTTGATGAGTTTCTTCAGCGTGTTGTTATATATGGCAAGCTTACTTTGGATATAACTTAATTTATATTAACACCTTTATCGACTGAAGGCCAATTTTATACTAGCCTCGTCAAAGGTCGAATGAGTGGGGCTAGTTACAAACTTACCCCACTTAATTGATATTTAACGGGGGGCGTTAGGGGACGTAGTTGAAATGATTGTGACTCTCACGTTATCGAACCAACTTAAACGTGAGGTTATCGATCATGATATTAAAAGAAATAACTACGGGATACATTAAGAGCAGGGGTTCTCGATCTCAATGCCAACGGCAGTATCGACTACGATGTCGATCAAATCTCCTTCTCTGAAACCAAACCCATGACGGCTCACGGCACCGCTGTCAGGCGCACCATTTCCAAAACCTGGACACCCACCGACTCTGGTGTCAACGGAGGCACGGTCGTCTCTTATTCCGACTACGCCGTCGATGGACTACGCTCATGGAGCATCCAGTTCCCCAATGGCGCTAACTTACTTTCCTCCTCGGAA
>QNYL01000183.1 GCA_003973375.1 Flavobacteriia bacterium | reverse complement strand
CATCCTGGCGTGCTGTTCGATTGACTTTTGCAGAACAATTTTTGTTTTAACCCCCGAATTCTTAGCGAGTTCATATTCTTTCTTTACATCAAATGTGATATCTTTTGATTTGGCAAATTTTTCACGGATTGCACTGGGCATTTCATAGGTAAACCTGCTTTCAATCTCAGCATCACTCATCAGATTTTCCAGATACAAATTAGGATTCTTAAAAATATGATGCCAGTTAATATCATCTGTCCAGAGGCCAAATCTTGAAACATTATTTCCAAGGTCCAGCACTTTAAATGTTTTCTTATTTCCCATCACACGAGATCCCCTTCCGATCATCTGAAAATACAATGCAAGTGATCTGGTAGCTCGGTTGATAATGATCGTTTCTATAGAAGGCTCATCAAAACCTGTGGTAAGAATCCCTACAGAGGTCAGAACAGCATCAGTAGTATTCTTAAACCAGCTTAAAATTTCTTTTCTCTCTTCCTTCGTATTAGTATTGTCAATATATCTTACCGGATATCCTGCCAGTAAAAAAGTTTCATATACGTGCCTTGAAGTATTAATCCCATTGTTAAAGATCAGTGTTTTGGTTCCTTTTGCTTCCTGCTCATAAGCCTGCAGAAGTTTAGACTGCATCTCATTCTTTACATAGAGTTCTTCAGATGATTTAACCGTATAATCACCGTTGATACCAATCTTTAATGAAGTAAGATTAACGTTAAATCCGATAGTAGTTGCTTCTGCTAGAAATCCTTTTTGTATCAGTGAAGAAATATTCTCCCCAACAATAAGATCATTATAAATCTCATACATCGGTAAACTGATGTTTGAACTAATCGGTGTGGCAGTTACTCCAAGGATAAAACAAATCTCAAAATACTTAAACAGCTTTCTGAATGAATTGTAATGTGCTTCATCAACAATTACGAGCCCGATATTTTTAATATTGGCCTTTTCATCTTTTATCCTGTTGTTGAGGGTTTCTACCATGGCCACATAACAAGGTAAATTGTCATCATCACTGACTTCCTTTACATTGCTGTCGATAATTTTATTCTTAACTCCAAATTCAAGGAGCATATGTGAGGTTTGTTTGCTCAGTTCTATCCGGTGTGTGAGGATGAGCACTTTCTTTCCTGTAGTTTCTATATATCTTCTGGCGATTTCAGAAAAAATAACAGTTTTTCCGCCTCCGGTTGGCAGCTGATAGAGCAAATTGTAGTTATTTGGATGATCACTGATCTTTTCAAAAATCTTATCGATCGCACCATGCTGATAATCGTAAAGTTTTTTACCAATCTGCTTTTCCTGTTTTTCAAATATTGATAGAGCCATAGAATTTCATAAAAATCAACCCGCAAAAATACTCAATTGTTAAGGTTAAATCGCTATGATACGACCAATATTTATCCTATTTTAAAAAAACTTCTTTAAATAGCTATTAATCAACCACTTTAAAAGTAGTATTTATTTTAAACCTTTTTATATATTCGTAGTCTTAAGAGTAAATAAGAATTGTTTGTGATAGACGAAAAAGTACTTGTAAAACAATTACAGGATAAGAATACGCAGAATAAAGCTTTTAAAGAACTCTTTGATCTTTATAAAGAACGCATGTATTGGCATATCCGGAAGATGGTAATCTCACATGATGACACTGATGATGTTTTGCAAAATACTTTTATCAAGATCTTTAAAAATATTAGAAATTTTAAAGGAAACAGCAAGTTGTACTCGTGGATATACAGAATTGCAACCAATGAGGCTATTTCTCACATCAATAAAAAGGCGATCATGCAAAAGGTTGACAGCGATGAGATCAGACAAAAATTGGTTGATAATTTAGAATCCGATGTGTATTTTGAAGGAGATGAGATTCAGCTGAAGCTGCAAAAAGCACTGGTTCGCCTGCCACAAAAGCAGCAGCTCGTGTTTAATATGAGGTATTTTGATGAAATGAAATACGAAGACATCTCTGAAATCCTTGAAACTTCCGTAGGCGGATTAAAAGCTTCCTACCATCATGCAAGAAAAAAGATCGAAGCTTATTTAACTGAAGAAAATTAATAAAATGGATCAGGAAAAGGACATATTGAAAAAGATAAAAACCAAAGGAACAGGTTTTAAGATCCCCGAAAATTATCTGAAGGATTTTACTGTTGATCTTCCGGAGGAAAAAGAGACCATTATCCCAAAAGAGACCGGATTTAAAGTCCCTGAAAATTATTTTAACCAACTGGATAAGAGACTGATCAAAGAAAACGTTTCAACAATTCCTAAAAATACAGGCTATAAGGTTCCTGACGGATATTTTAAGGATTTTGAAGTTAAAACAGCATCTTACAAAGAAAATAAGGTGATCCAGTTGTTTAAAAAGAATCGAAAAAACATCATCGGGTTTTCCATTGCAGCATCAATTTTGTTGTTATTCAGTATCTTCCCTTTATTTGATAAAGACAAAGATCTTGATTTTAATTCGCTAAGCGATAATGATATAGAAACCTGGCTTGATCTAAACGCTGATCAGATCAACAGTTTTGAACTCGCTGAGCTCATTGACGATAATGATGATCTTTATGCTGTTGAAATGATCTCAGAAGAAGATATTTCCGATTATTTGATTGAAACCGATGTGGAAAGCTGGATTCCCGATAATTAAAAAATGAAAAAAATGAAAAAAATATTTCTGATAACTATCTTTTTTACATTAAGTATTTCCTCTGCTTTTGCTCAGCACCGGCATGGAGGTAATAAAGAACGGATACGAGCCTTTAAAACCGCTTTTATTACCGAAAGACTCGATCTGAGTCCGAAAGAAGCCGAAAAATTCTGGCCGGTTTACAATAAATATACCGAAAGTTTATACAATTTAAAAATTGTTGAACTCAGAAAAGAGCAAATGAAGATCAGAGAAAAAGGGGGAATCAATGCCCTTACCGATCAGGAAGCAGGGGATTTTTTACAAATACTGGTTAAAAATGAAAAAAAACAAAGCGATATTAAATTGAAATTATTTAATGATCTGAAAAAAATACTTCCTCCCAAAAAAATTTTGTTACTCTATCAGGCCGAGCGCGATTTCAACCGGAAATTACTGGAAGAATACCGAAGGAAACATGCAGCCAGAAGGAAAGGTGGGGAATGAGTCAATTTAAAATTTGAGATTGTAATTTTCGGAGTAATCAGGATTAAAAAATAGATTAAAAGATTCCCTTTTGCAAGGGAATGACAACTTTCCTAAGAATATTTTTCTATCGAAGACTGTCATCCCCGTGTCAACGGGGATCTCCTGATGCAAAATTCCAGCATCTTAACTTCAAAACTCCACTTCCCCGATCTCCTTCTGAGCCGATCTGAATTCTGATATGATCTCCTCAACAATAGTTCCCGCAGGTTTAATTTGATGAATCAGCCCGGCTACCTGACCTATTTCCAGTTCTCCTTCTTCAAGATCTCCTTCAAACATCCCCAGTTTTGCCCTTGCTCTTCCGAGAAGTTCAATTATTTCATCCAGGCCTGCCTTTTGATCGTATAAGGCCCGGATCCTGTGATAAAAATCGTTTTTGATCAAACGCACCGGGATGAGTTCCTTTAAAGTGAGATCCGTACCGCCATCTTCGGTTTCCAGCACTTTCTTTTTAAAATTGATATGTGCCGAAGATTCTTCACTCGCAACAAACCTGCTGCCCATCTGTACACCATCAGCCCCGAGAGCCATTGCTGCCAGCATACCTCTTCCTGTACCGATACCTCCGGCTGCGATCAACGGAATTTTTAACTTTTCCTTTACCATCGGGATCAAGGTAAAAGTTGTGGTTTCCTCTTTTCCATTATGACCTCCCGCCTCAAACCCTTCGGCAACCACGGCATCCACTCCGGCATCCTGCGATTTCATTGCAAATTTTACACTGCTCACTACATGAGCTACCCTGATCCCGTTTTCATGAAAAAATGAAGTGTAAAGTTTAGGATTTCCAGCTGAAGTAAAAACGATCTTTACCTTTTCATCAACAATGATCTTCAAAATCTCTTCCAGATCCGGATAAAAAAGAGGAATATTCACTCCGAAAGGTTTATCGGTAGCTTTTTTACATTTTTGAATATGCTCACGCAAAACATCCGGATACATTGATCCGGCACCGATCAAACCCAAACCGCCCGCATTGCTTACCGCAGAAGCCAGTTTATATCCGCTTACCCAGATCATTCCGCCCTGAATGACCGGATATTTAATTTTAAAAAGTTTAGTGATCTTATTTTGCATTTGAATTTATTTTAAAAATGTATAGCCAAACAAATTTAAAATAAATATCGGGATAAAAAGAAAACCCGTTAAGAGATCACTCCCGAGCCCAGCAATTCGTCGTCCTGATACCAGGCCACAAACTGTCCTTCTGAAATAGCCGATTGCGGCTCATCAAATTCTACAAAGAGTCCGCTGTTGAATTTATAAATTTTTGCTTTTTCCAGTTTCTGACGATAGCGTATCCTCGCCTCCACTTCCATTTCCTCTCCATCTTTCATTTCAAGATCGGGTCTTACCCAGTGAATATCTTCATTTTGCACTTTCAAAACATTTCTGTACAATCCGGGATGCGATTTCCCTTCACCGGTATAGATCACATTTTCTTTTACATCGGTATCGATCACAAACAAGGGTTCAACCGTTCCGCCCACCGCCAGACCTTTTCGCTGACCTTTTGTGAAATAATGCGCCCCGTGATGTTTGCCCATGATCTTACCATCATCCACCGTATATGTATATTTTTTACTAAAAAATTCCAGTTTTTCCTCCTTATTTTTAAAATCAGGAATTTTTCTGTCGTAAATGTGAGAATCCTTCGGAATATCAACAATGATCCCTTCTTTGGGTTTTAGCTGTTGCTGAAGGAATTCCGGTAAACGAACCTTCCCAATAAAACACAGACCTTGCGAATCCTTTTTTCCGGCAGTTACGAGGTCGAGTTCTGACGCAATCGTCCTAACCTCCGGTTTGGTTAATTCTCCTATAGGAAATAATGATTTTTCGAGTTGTTCCTGCGAGAGCTGACATAAAAAATAAGACTGATCCTTGTTATCATCTTTACCGGCAAGCAATTGATAAACAGCCTCTCCATCTTTCTCGATTTGCGATTTACGACAATAATGTCCTGTGGCCACAAAATCGGCCCCAAGACCGAGAGCGATATCCATAAAGACATCAAATTTGATCTCACGATTACATAAAACATCCGGATTTGGTGTTCTTCCCATTTCGTATTCACGAAACATATAATCTACAATGCGTTCTTTGTACTGTTCACTCAGATCGACCACCTGAAAAGGTATTCCGAGTTTTTCTGCCACAAGCATCGCATCATTACTATCTTCCAGCCACGGGCATTCATTGGAGATGGTTACCGTATCATCATGCCAGTTCTTCATAAATAGGCCTATAACCTCATATCCTTGCTCTTTTAATAAATAAGCAGCAACGCTAGAATCAACGCCACCAGAAAGACCTACTACAACTCTTTTCATACTTTTGAAATTATTGTACAAAGATAATAAAACAGATATATCTAGCGAGCAAATAAATATCACTAAACAAAAAAAGCTATAGATTTATTTCTATAGCTTTTCAAGGTTATAATATGTT
>QNYL01000035.1 GCA_003973375.1 Flavobacteriia bacterium | reverse complement strand
AATACCTCAAAACAGAGATTACTAAAAATTTTAAAGACCTTGATGATATTTTTAATCACGCAAAATTATTAAATGATGGTATTGACGGTAGTTTAAAATTTGGCTACGTAGGTTCTGCCATGCAGGAAGTAATTCCCAATATTTTACCAAAATTCAGAAAAGAGCATCCCAATGTAATTTTCAGTTTTAATGAAATGGACAACAGAATGCAGATTGATGCTTTGCTTAACCGCAAGATTGATGTGGGTTTTGTAAGGCTTGAAAGAGTACCCAGAGGACTCGAGATCAAACCCGTTTTTAAAGATACTTTTTCATTGGTTTTACCCGCATCACATCAGATTAATACATCAAATTTTAAAGATCTCAATCAGTTTAAAAATGAATCTTTTATTTTATTTGACCGCTCTTACAGCGAATCTTATTATGAAAAAGTGATGCAAATTTTCGATTACAGCGGATTTTCTCCACTGATCTCACACAATACGGTCAATGCGAGCTCGATTTACAGGCTTGTTGAGAATAATTTTGGGGTTTCCATAGTACCCACCTCTTTAAAGCTGGGTTATGATATGGGCATAAAATTTATCGAACTTAAAAATATTCCCCAGCGCACTACATTAAAAATGGTTTGGAACAATACCAACAGTAATCCGATATTAAAGAATTTTCTGGCACTTATTAAAGATATGTAAATCACGGAAAAGTTTTACAACAAAAAAGCCGTAATTTAACATCCGGCTTTCCTTATTTTATCTGTAGCGAGGAGCAGAATCGAACTGCCGACCTCCGGGTTATGAATCCGACGCTCTAACCATCTGAGCTACCTCGCCAAAATCGAGGTGCAAATATAAAAACAATTTTCCTTGTAACAAGAAAAGAAACTTAAAAATTTTATAATAAAAATTTTTTTAAAATTAAGATATTATATATATTGTCAAAAAAATGAATAACCCATGTCTGATAAAAAAAGAATAGAAATTGAATTTCCTATAAATGCTTCCCCTTCGTTTTTATATCAATATATATCAGCACCTGACTCGCTGGGCGAATGGTTTGCCGATAATGTAAATTCACGTGGACAAATTTATACCTTTATCTGGAATGATTCTGAAGAAGTGGCCAAACGAATTGGACAAAAATCAGATGTTTTCACTCGTTTTAAATGGGAGGAAGATGATGAAAAAGAAACTTTTTTCGAATTTAGAATTCAGGTTGATGCACTGACCAAAGATGTTTCGCTGATTGTAGTAGATTTTGCCGATGATGATGAGGTGGATGAAACCAAAATGTTCTGGGAGAACAAGATCTCTGATCTGAAACATGTCATAGGAGGATAAATCCTTACAAATATTCTAAAAATCCGGAACATCAAGTGTATCCGGATTTTTTTTTGATATTTTTACACTCAAATTTGACAATTATGTACCTGAACTTCAACTCAGAGATTATCAATACAGAACCTGCTTTACTATCTGTACAAAACAGAGGATTTAAATTCGGAGACAGCGTTTTCGACACCTTGAAAAGTTATAAGAATACGATTTTTTTTCTTGAAGATCATTATTTTCGGCTGATGTCGTCAATGAGAATGTTAAGAATGGAGATACCCGGTAACTTTACGCTGGAATATTACTCAGAACAGATCATTAAAACATTAAAGGCCAATAAAATTGATGGTTACGGCCGCACAAGAGTAAGTATTTTCAGAAAAGAGGGTGGACTCTATACTCCGAAAACTCATGAGATCGGTTTTATAATCGAGTCAGTTGAGCTGAAACCCGCTACAAATGAGACCTATGAAATTGAACTCTTTAAGGATTACACCATCAACTCCGATCAGTTGTCTAATATTAAAACCAACAACCGTATCTTAAATGTAGTTGCCGGTATTTATGCCGATGAAAATAATTTTGAGAATTGTATCTTATTGAATGAAAAGAAAAATGTTGTTGAAATGATCAATGCCAATATCTTTTTGATCAAAGACGGAAACATTACAACGCCCCCACTCTCTGAAGGATGTATCAATGGCATTATACGAAAAAATATTTTAAGTTATCTTAAAAAAACAAAGATCTATAACATCAGGGAGGCTGTAATTACACCTTTTGAATTATTACAGGCAGATGAGGTTTTTATAAGCAACAGTATTATTGATATTCAAAGCGTAACAAAATATCGTAAGAAAACATACGACACAAAAATCGGAAAGGAATTGAATACGATTCTTAAAAAAACCTATAATTCTTAATTATAACTGGGATTTTCAGGAGCATTGGCCCAGATCTTATAAATACCGCCAAACTTATTCATTTCATCTTTCCAAAAACTGTTATGATTTACTTTGAAAAGATCCTGAAATTTATTCTCGATAATAATCCATGAAAATGCAGAAAGCTCCTCATCCAGCTGATTGTTGCTCCAGCCACTGTATCCTAAAAAGAAACGGATATCATTTTTAGAGATAATCTTATCATTTAAAAGATCAACCACCACATTAAAATTGCCACCCCAATAGATCCCATTGGCAATTTCTATACTGTTCGGAATCAATTCGGGAATTTTATGAACAAAATAGAGATTATCCTCAGATACAGGTCCTCCGTGATATACCCTGAGCGTAGAATCGGTCTCCGCAATAAAATCACTTATAATATAAGGGGAAGGTTTATTAAATATAAAACCTACGGAACCTCTCTCGTTGTGTTCTGTTAAAAGCACAACAGAACGGTTGAACTGGTTATCATTTAAGATACTTGGTTCAGCTATCAGCAATTTTCCTTTAGATGGTTTTAAATGTATCATTGTCAAGGAGTATTTTTTTTAAATATACAAAAAAAAATAAAACAAAAAAGACTATCATTTTATAATGATAGCCTTTTATTAATTTTTTTAATCCGGGACAACTAGTTTACAGCGTCTTTTAATTCTGAACCCGGCTTGAAACTAACAACGTTTCTTGCAGCAATCTGAATGGTTTTTCCTGTTTGAGGATTTCTACCTTGTCTTGCAGCTCTTTGCTTAACAACAAAAGATCCAAATCCTACCAATGCTATTTTTCCTCCGTCTTTAAGTGTTTTCTTAACATTTTCCATTAATGAATCTAAAGCTTTTGCAGCAGCAGCTTTTGAAATCCCAGCATCAGTGGCCATTGCTTCAACTAAATCTGATTTGTTCATAGTTAAAATTTTTAAAATTATTATAATATATATTTTTTGCTCTAAAAGCGTAGCAAATATAGATTTTATAAGGGTTCACACAAATTTTAGATATAAATATTTCGTTTTTTGTTAATAAAATGTATCAAAATGTTAATAAACCCATGTGCAAGTCATTAAATTCAGCAGGATTCTTATAATTCAAGGCTTAATGCATCATAGCATCTTCTGAGAGTTTGTATCCATTCAGAAAACTAAGGGAGTCCATTTTACGCTTACCGGCAGCCTTTAATTCAAGTATTTTTATAAAACCATCCTTCACTGCAACTTTTAATTCTTTTTGCTGAGCAATGATCTTTCCTACAGCTAACTGATGATCTGAGAGCCGGTATTCTGTTTTATATATTTTTATTTCAATATCTTCTCCTTTATTGGTTAAAAACGACCATGCTGCCGGAAATGGCGACAAACCTCTTATAAAATTATAAATGTCCTGTGCCTGATTATTCCAGTTGATCTTACAATTTTCTTTAAATAATTTTGGGGCAGGACTTACTTCAGCTTTTTCCTGGGGCTGAGTAATAACTTTATCCTCTTCTATCAGTTTTACCGTTTTTAAAACCAGTTCAGCTCCTTCTTCCATCAAAATATCATGCAGGTCTCCGGCATTGTAATCTTCTTTAATTTCAACTTCCTGCTGAAGGATAATTGCACCGGTATCGATCTTTTCATCAAGGAAGAACGTAGTCACCCCGCTTTTGTTTTCCCCGTTGATCAATGCCCAGTTTATGGGTGCGGCTCCCCTGTATTTAGGAAGCAGGGAAGCGTGCAGGTTAAAAGTACCGTATTCAGGCATATTCCAAACAGCTTTAGGCAACATCCTAAAGGCTACAACAATCTGTAAATTAGCTTTTAAAGCTTCCAGTTCTTTTATAAACTGAGGATCCTTCAGATTTGTGGGTTGCAAAATATTCAGGCCTGCACTTTTAGCATATTGCTTTACTTCAGATTCTCTGATCTTTCTCCCTCTGCCTGCAGGCTTATCGGGGGAAGTGATCACTCCAACAATTTTGTATCCGTTCTCCAACAGTTCCTTCAAAGTAGCCACTGCAAAGCCCGGAGTTCCCATAAAAATAATTCGTAAGTCTTTCACAAAAAATTGATTTATTTTTTAATATAGAATTTATTCTGCGAATTTAAATGTAAACTTTCGTTATCTAATAAAAATTGTAAGGTTTTTAAAACCTTATTCTTTTCATAATTAAGTTTTTCAACGATTTCTTTTGAATTTAATGACTTTGAGGTTTTCAAAAGTTCTATGATATCTTCTGCAACAACAATATAAGAGATCTCTTGATTATTATTTTGTGTACAAACATCACATTTTCCACAAGAAAAACTACTTATATCTTCATCAAAATAACTGAGAATCTGCGCATACCTGCAAACCTGGTCGTTCCGTATAAAATCTATAACAGCATCAGCTTTTGATTTCTTTAGAAGATTCCTCCTTTCAATATGCGGGACAATCCTGTTGATAGTGTACTGATCTTCTCTGGGTACTAAAAAAAATAATTTTGACACTACATTATATCCTTTGTATATCAGAATGTTATCTCTATCCATTTGCTTTAATTGTTGAATGATCTTCTGCCTTGGCAAATGGAGCCTTTTTGACAGATTATACTCATTGATCCTGATAAACTGATCCAAAATTCCACCATAAGTTCGCAGTAAATTCTGAAGGAGCACCTTTAAAGAAGGATTCCTTTCCTGATAGGAAAAAAGGCTATCTTTATCTGCAATAACCTTAATCACTGATCTTTTATCAACCGTCTGATCATAGGTTATAATTCCTTCATTTTCAAGTATCATCAAAGCATTGAATGTATTAACCACAGGCAACCCGTAAACCGAGCAAAATTCCTGTAAATTAAAATCGAAAAGGCGTTCTGGTTTTTCTCCCAAAGCAATCTCATAATATTTATTTAGACTTACGTAAACATTTCTGCAAATATCAACCGTTGCCAGGCCTTTTTCTATGGTATTTTTAAAATCGTAAATAGTATTCTCATTGTAAAAAAGCAAGGCTCCTGCCGATTTGCCATCACGACCTGCCCTACCCGTTTCCTGAACATAATTCTCAATACTTTGCGGTACATTTATATGGATTATATTTCTCACATCTGCCTTATCAATCCCCATCCCGAAAGCATTTGTAGATACCATAACCAATCCTTTTTCCGTTTTCCACCGCTCAAAAGCCTGTTGCTTTTCATCGCTTGTAATTCCCCCATGATAAAAAACCGATCTTATCTGCTGTTTGTTAAGATAATTTGAAATATTTACGGCTGTTCTTCTTGTATTTACATAAACTATTGCTGTATTTTTATTATTCTTCAGGGTATTCTTTAATTCGTGTAAAATATCTTGCGTTTTTATAACGCTGTACACAAGGTTTTGCCTGTAAAAGGATTTCCT
>QNYL01000217.1 GCA_003973375.1 Flavobacteriia bacterium | reverse complement strand
ATTGGAAAAAGAATTGTTAAAACTCAGGTGGTAAAAATTGATGGTTATCAGGCAGGATTCATCGATTATTTTATCCGCTGGATCATGCGCATTATCGATGTAAATATTTTTATGGGAATTATAGGGCTTGCCACCATAGGGAGTACCAAAAATCATCAACGACTGGGCGGACTCGCATCCGGTACCGCTGTGATCAGCAAAAAGAATAAAATCAATATCAAACATACCATACTGGAAGATCTTCATGAGGATTATATACCTACCTATGCCTCGGTTATTAAACTGTCCGATAATGATGTGCGGATTATTAAGGAGAATTATAAAAGATCTAAATTAACGGGCGATAAAAAAACACTTCTTACCATAAAGAATAAAATTATTCAGGTAATCGGCGAAGAACCTAAAGGTTCAAGTACCATAGATTTTATTGAGACCATTATTAAGGATTATAATTATTTTACCAGGAATATGTAAACAGTCTGACAAACAAAATTTTATGTAATTAAAAGTCGAGATTCGATCCTTTATTTTCTTTATCATTGCGTTCTTTAGAATTTATTCTTTGCGATCTTTGCATGGAAGAATCCAGCAAGCTAGGAGTCGAGATTTCTCTGAGAAACTCAATAATTCTCCGTGAAACTCTGTGAAATAGTTTTTAAAATAAGCGAATAGGGAAAAGCGAGTATGTCGAAAGTCATAATTTAAAAAAAGAATTTTGATCTAATAACAATTGTGGAATGAATCTTAAGATTCCCTTTTGCAAGGGAATGACATAGTTCCAAAATACATTCTCTTGAAGCTTGTCATCCCCGATACAATGGGGATCTTCTAAGACTATAAGTACCCTCCTGAGAAAAACCGATTAAATAACAAAAACAACAAACAACTTTTCTGCGTTTATCAGCGAAATCTGCGGGAGAAAAATATCGAAAGTTAAACAAGCCTTTAGCAAGATACGAGTCGGGATTTCTCTGAGCAACTCAATAATTCTCCGTAAAACTCTGTGAAATAGTTTTGTTTGAGGGATTAGCGAAAAGGGGTTAATTTTAACAAATAACAAAAAGAAATCCTCCTTGAATTGTTTCTTTAATCACCTGAAGAGGATCTTTTAACTTTGATAGATTCTCTTTATTCCTGTACTACACCGATTTGATCCAGTTCGCTATCTGAATTCTTCGGATCCGGACCATATTTGTTTGGACCTCTGGTTCCTTCAGTTGCGAAAAGTACAATTAGCCATATCCATCCTATGATGGGAATCAGTACCAACAAATAGTACCATCCGCTTTTGTCTATATCATGTAAACGCCTGATACTAACAGCCAATCCGGGTATAAACATGGCTAAAACATATACTCCATAAATGGGGCCATAGCCAATGTTTTCATCAGCCAACCCCAAAAGATTGTCAAGAGACATAGCAACAATTGCAAAGATCATGTTAAACAAGACAAACATCCAGTATTCTTTTCTTCTTGATCTTCCGTTAAATTCGGCGTATTTTTTTAACGCCATTAAAAACCATTTCATATAAAAAATTTTAAGTTATAATTATTTGCATCCCAAATATATTGAAAATGATGTAACTATCATTATCAAACGATGGCTTTTATTGAAAATTGTTCGTTTACCTGATACCTTATTTTAATGGTGAAAAACCATATTAAAAAAACAGTGTAATTTTGTTTTATAAAAAACCAAGCCTTATGAGCAAACGAACCATTTTTGAAATGATTAACCGGGCTGCAGAAAAGTATGCAGACAAGACTTATTTAAGTCAGAAAGATGACTATGGATGGGTAAGTACAACCTTCAGTCAGGCCAGAGAAAAAGCACTTGAACTGGCTTCAGCTTTGATTGAAACCGGTATGGTCTATCAGGATAAAATCGCTATCCTTTCAGAAGCAAAGGCCGACTGGATCATTTCTGAATTTGGTGCATTGTACAGCGGAGCCACCATGGTGCCGTTATCGATTAAATTACTCCCTGAGGAAATACCTTTCAGGATCAATCATTCCGACACAAAACTTTTCTTTATTTCTGAGAATACCCTTGAAAAAGTGATCAGTCATTTTGATAAGTATGAATACAAATTTTTAAAGCTGGTGGTTTTAGACCAACCCTCTGAAAAGATTAAAAGACTTTGTAAAAAGTATAATTTTGATGAGAAGAAACTAATTTATATTGAGGATTTATATAAGCTGGGAAAAGACAATTTTGATAAAAATCTGCCTAAGATCAAAGATATAGAAAAGAATATTAGCGAAGATGATGTAGTGACCATTTCTTATACTTCCGGCACAACCGGAAATCCCAAGGGAATCATGTTAACGCATCTGAATTATTATTCAAATTCTCACGAAGCGGTTAACACTTTTAAGATCAAAGAGAACATTTCTACTTTGATCATTCTGCCTACCGACCATTCTTTTGCCCATACGGTTGGAATTTACACCGGTCTGGTAAAAGGCTTGTCCCTTTATTTTGTCGATGCTCGCGGAGGTGGTATGAATGCTTTAAAAAATATTCCCAAAAATCTTGTAGAAGCCAATCCGCACTTTTTATTGACCGTTCCGGCACTTACCAGTAATTTTATCAATAAGATCAAAGAGGGGGTTCAGGCAAAAGGTTCGATGATTGAAGGGATCTTTAATCGCGGACTCGAAGCGGCGATCAGGAGAAACGGTGACGGATATACCAAGCCGGAGAATTCTGTGCGAATAGCTACTTATTTACCCTATATACTGGCTGAGAAGCTGATCTTTAAAAAACTGAGACAGATCTGGGGTAAAAATATTGAATTCTTTGTTGGAGGAGGAGCCTTGCTCGATATCAAACAGCAGCAGTTTTATACGGCCATTGGTGTGCCGGTATATCAGGGTTACGGTTTAACCGAAGCAACCCCGATCATTTCAACCAATACCCCTTTTCAGTATAAAATGGGGACTTCCGGAAAGGTTCTTGGTGGCATGACCTGTAAAATATGCGATGAGAATGGTGTTGAAGTGAAGAAGGGAGAAAGAGGCGAGATCGTGATACAAGGAGATAATGTGATGAAAGGCTATTATAAGAATCCTGCAGCTACAGAAAAAACTTTAAAAGAGGGCTGGTTGTATACCGGTGATCTCGGATATTTTGATCAGGATGATTTTTTAGTGGTGGTAGGAAGGTCAAAAGCTTTGTTGATCTCGGAAGACGGAGAAAAATATTCTCCTGAAGAAATTGAAGAAGCTATTGTTAACAGTTCCGAACTTATACATCAGGTGATGATCTATAACGATCACAATAAGTTTACTACAGCTTTGATTACTTTGGAAGAGGCAAAAGTAAAGCAATGGATAAAAAAGCAAGGCAATCCGAACCCGGAAAAATTACTGGGTGAACTGGGAAAAGAACTGCTTTTGTTCAGACAGCAACCCGAGTTTAAAGGGAAATTCCCATCCAAATGGATTCCTTCTCATTTTCAGGTAATTGAAGATGTTTTTTCAGAAGAAAATCATCTGATAAATTCTACTTTAAAAATGGTCAGGCATAAAATCACTGAGCAGTACAAAGACCGTATCGAACTGATGTATAATGATTCAGCTCAGGATGCCCCGAAGAAAAAGAATCTGGAGATCCTTTCAAAAAAGTTCTTTTGAATGTTTGATTGGCATTTAGAGAATTTCAATTAATAATTTGCTCTACCCAGCAGGAAAGAGCCTTAAAAATAGAGGTTAACGTTAAAAAACTGTTTGTTATTCTGTGTTTGTAAGATGTTCAGGTGTAAGTTATTACACGGAGTTTCGCAGAGAATCACTGAGTTGCTCAGAGAAATCCCGATGGATTCCTTCCACGCAAAGCCCGCAAAGATAAATTTTGAAGATCGCAAAGAAATTAAAAGGTGAAAGATTGAATATTTGGTTCATTGTTAAATTAGGCACAATTAGCTAATCTTAAATATTGAATTTTAAATCAACTAATCCCTTTTCGCTTTTCCCTCTTCGCTATAATAAGAATCTTAATTTTGATCAACTCCAAAACCATCTTAGTACTCAATACTAATTTCTCACTACTAACTACTTTAAAATATACGCCTTTTTGATATAATCCAGTTTTGGATAGTGCCGTTTCAGATATGCATTTCCATATTTACTGATAGAATCCTGGTTGGGGACATTGTCTTTGGTAACGTGGAATTTGTGTACATTTTCCATTCCTTTGGTGATCTTTGCAATTACGGGAAAGCCTTTTACACCATTAAAATCTACCGTGTCCAGCCTGTGATTATCCTTTAAATTGATAAAGATCTGTGTAGTACGCGAATTGACCCCGTCACGGGCAAATGAGATCGCCATAGAGTCATTGCTTTGCAATACAGGCTCATCTTTCAGTTTATATTTATCCCAGGCTTTGTTTAAAACAGAATCATTTTGAATACCAAACTGAACCACAAATTCAGGGATCACCCTAAAGATACCGATATCAGTATAATAATCACTTTTGATCAGTTGATACAACCGGTCAACTCCGTTGGGAGCCCATTCCCGTTTGGCTACAATATCAAAATTTCCTTTGGTTGTTTCAAAGCGGGCTTTAAAAGTTTCGGGTGCTTTTCTTTGAGTCCATTTTTCTTTAAAGATCTTTTGACTACAGGAACTGATAAAAATAATGACAAAAAGAAGTAAAAAACGTTTCATGGAATTAACATTATAGACAAACACTATTTAAAACGAAAGTAATAAAAAATATTAAAAACAGATCTTTTCTTTCTGTGTATCTTTGTAAGGCAATTTTAACAAGTCTCTATGCAGTTCAACGAGTTCGATTTAAACAAAAATATATTAAAGGCTGTAGCCGAAAGTGATTATCAAAACCCAACTCAGGTTCAGGAAAAAACAATACCCGAGGTACTGAAAGGTAAGGATGTTATTGTTTCTGCCCAGACGGGCTCCGGTAAAACCGCGGCTTTTGCTTTACCTATTTTACAGATGTTGTATCATAACCAGCACTCAGCAAAGAAAAGTAAAAAGATCAGGGCACTGATTGTTTGTCCTACCCGTGAACTGGCCCTGCAAATAGATGAGAGTTTTAAAACTTACGGAAAAAATACCGGTTTAAGGGCAACCAGCATTTTTGGAGGAGTTTCCATCGAGCCGCAAAAAGATCTGCTTAAAAAAGGTGTGGATATTTTAATTGCCACTCCGGGCAGATTACTCGATCTGTATAAGCAGGAATTAATCAATCCGGATTATGTTGAGGTATTGGTACTTGATGAAGCCGATCTGATGCTGGATATGGGTTTTTGGGATGATGTAAAGAAAATTGAAAAGATCTGTCCGGAAGATAAACAGGTACTTCTTTTTTCTGCCACAATACCCGATAAGGTGATTCATCTGGCGCAGACCATTATGGATGAACCCGTTAAAATTGTTGCCGGTTCGAATTCAGTTCTTGAAAAAGAGGTAGATCAGCTATTGTATTATGTGCCCAAACAAAGAAAGATCGAATTGTGTCTTCATCTGTTGAGAAATACAGTTAAAGGGAGTACGATTATTTTCAGGCGGACAAAATTCGGGGTGGATAAACTGGAAAAGACGCTGTTAAAGAACAAGTACAAAGTAGCGAGTATTCATGGTGATAAAAGTCAGAATGTGCGTCAGGAAGCTTTACAAAAATTTAAAAATAGAGAAGCTGATATTTTGATTGCTACCGATGTTGCCTCCAGAGGTCTGGATATTAAAAATCTGGATAACGTGATCAATTTTGATATTCCCAGTCAGCCTGAGATCTATGTGCATCGTATCGGAAGAACCGGAAGAGCAGGAGAAAAAGGAGTTTCGTATTCTTTTTGTTCGGCAGATGAAAAGAATTATATTGCTGAGATCCAAAAACTTATTCATAAAGAGATTTTTGTGATAGAGGATCATCCCTATCCGTTAGACCCAAAATCCAAACCCGAAATACATAAAAAAAGGGGAAGCAAATATAAAAAAGGAAGAAAATCTGCAGCCTCCAAAAAAAAGAAAAAACGCTGGTATTAAATGGGTAAAACTGCAATTATTTTGGGTGCATCCGGTTTAACCGGAAATATTCTGTTAAAGAAACTTTTACAGGATAAAAGCTATGATTCCGTTAAGGTTTTTCTTAGAAAATCACTTGGATTTGAGCATCCTAAGCTTAGCGAATTCACCGGAAATTTACTCGACCTGAAATCTTTTAAAAAGGATTTTACAGCGGATGAGGTTTATTGTTGTATCGGAACCACGGCAGCCAAAACGCCGGATAAACAATTGTATAAAAAAATAGATTACGGGATTCCGGTTGCAGCAGCAAAGCTCTGTAAAGAAAATGGGATTGATACCTTTTTGGTTATTTCTGCTTTGGGCGCCAGTGTTGAAAGTAAAGTTTTTTACAACAGAACAAAGGGAGAAATGGAGAAAGAGATTTTGTCATTAAAGATTCCTCACATCTATATTTTAAGACCTTCTTTAATTCTTGGTAAGCGAAGCGAAATGCGTATGGGGGAAACTATGGGAAAGTTAATGATGAATTTATTTCAGTTTTTCCTGATTGGCAAACTAAAAAAATACCAACCTGTAAAGGCTGAAAAGATTGCTATGGCAATGATCGTACTTGCTAATTTAAAGCCTGATATTTCAATTATTGAATCCGATCGTATTTCTGAACTATCGATGGGTTCTTTATAAAACTTATAATTTTATTGTATTTTTACTTCGTATCTAATTC
>QNYL01000130.1 GCA_003973375.1 Flavobacteriia bacterium | reverse complement strand
GCCTTTTTTCCCATCAGTAAATTCCCTATCGGAGACCGGGCAGATATCGCATAATATTTTGAGCGATCTACTACGATCTCTCCCAGACTTACAGAAATATAGAAATCAAATCCGGAGGTTCTCACTACACTGCCTGATGCAACGGTATTTTGTATGTTGTTTACAGATATTCTTTTAAGTGTTTCCAACATTTTTTTAACAGCAGTAATCTGTTGAGAGGCTTTTTCCATTTCCAACTGCAAAACGGCCCTTCCGATTTCATGCTTATCGCCTGCCGAGCTCTTGGTCTCACTTTCCAGAGCCTTTTTATTGGATTGCATAATCTTACTGATGGTTTCAGTTTTAAGTGCAACCTCATCAGTACAGGCTTTAAAAAGTGCTTTTTTAATTTTTATCTTTCCCATCATAATAGATCAGCTAAAATAAAACAAACTCTTTTTATTTGGTTATTTTTGGCAAAATAAAATTAAACTATGGTCATTTCGGGAAAACGCTATCTTAATTACTCTGCCTTTATCAAACAAATGTTTGGCTACAGGGTTCAGAAGATCTCTATTGATATTGGTTTTACCTGTCCTAACAGAGATGGCTCTAAAGCTTATGGCGGTTGTACCTATTGTAACAACAGCTCTTTTAATCCGGATTATTGCGGCCCGGAAAAGAACATTACCGAACAACTGAAAGAAGGAATTGATTTCTTTTCAAAAAACGGAAAAACAATTAAATACCTTGCTTATTTTCAGGCTTATACCAATACTTATTCAGATCTCAACACTTTAAAGCAGATGTATGAGGAAGCTCTGAGCGTTAAGGATGTGGTGGGGCTGGTGATCGGTACGCGTCCCGATTGCATCTCAGAAGAGATCATCGATTATTTATCGGAACTCTCAAAAAAATATTTTATTTCTCTTGAATTTGGTGTGGAAAGCACCTTAAACAAAACCCTTTTAAAAGTAAATCGTTGCCATACTTTTGAAGATACGGTTCAGGCCTATAAAATGAGTGAAAATAAAGGACTTGAACTTGGAGCACACCTCATTATCGGCCTTCCGGGGGAGAGTAGAGATGATATTCTCGGTCATGCCGAAAAAATTTCAAAACTCCCGATCAGTACTTTGAAATTACATCATCTGCAAATTGTCAAACACTCGATCATGGCGGTACAGTATAAAAAGAATCCGGAAGATTTCAAACTTTTTACTGCTGAAGCCTATATTGACCTGATCACTGAATTCATTACTTATCTCCGACCGGATATTGTGATAGAACGTTTTATCAGTGAAGCTCCACAGGGACTGTTGATCGCACCAAAATGGAACCGGTTAAAGAACTTTGAAATAGTTGATCTAATCGATAAAAAACTTATTGAAAAAGATCTTTGGCAGGGAAAAAATTACAATTTATAAATTCGGGATTTATATTCCCCTTCCTTAGTGATAGCGTTTAAAGAGGGGCCTCTCTACCAATATAAAGTGGCAAAGTCCGGGATAGTTAAATTCAATACTGAAACACAGTAAAAAAATTAACTTTGTATTAGAAAATCAGTGAGTAATATGTTTTGAGTATTGAGAAAAACAACAAATAAAGTCATGAATAAAAAAAGATGCAGCTGGTGCGGAAAAGATCCGGTATATATTGACTATCACGATAAAGAATGGGGTGTACCGGTTTATGACGATCGAAAACTCTTTGAATTCCTTATCCTCGAAACATTCCAGGCAGGCCTGAGCTGGATTACAATTTTAAAGAAACGTAATAATTTTAAAAAGGCTTTTGATAATTTTGACTATAAAAAAATTGCAAGGTACGATGAAAGGAAATTTGAGGAGCTGATCAAAGATGCAGGAATCATCCGCAACAAACTCAAGATCAGAGCAGCCATAAGCAATGCCCGGGCTTTTATTAGAGTTCAGGAAGAATTCAGTTCATTTTCAAAATATATTTGGGCGTTTGTAAATCATAAACCCATTATAAATCACTGGAAAACTCTAAAGGAAATTCCGGCAAAGACCGAACTTTCCGATAAGATCTCAACCGATATGAAAAAAAGAGGTTTTAAATTTGTTGGTTCCACCATAATTTATGCCCAGATGCAGGCTACCGGAATGGTTAATGATCATGTGACAGATTGTTTTAGGTATTCAGAAGTTTAAAAAAACAGGGCTTTACATAAAATAAAGCCCTTTTTTATAGATTTTTAATTCTTATTCACTTATCGTATCAGCAGAAATAATAAAAGGTGATGGTTGCACCTTGCTTAGTACAACTTTTTTTACCGGAATATAGATCTCGGTAATCAGATCGGCCGGATTGGGCGTCTCATGCGGATTGTTCGCATATACTTCAAAAGGCTCTCCATCCTTTACCATAGTATATCCTTCCAGATTTTTTGCTCCCTCAAAAGCTGCCTTCCATGCTTTGTCAGAATTCTCATAACTTCCTTTTAAAGTAGTTTTATAATAAGTACCGCTTTTCATAAATCCTGTTAGCACATCACTTCCTTCAGGAGTTATCATTTTTTCTGCTATGGGATAACATACTGAAAACATAGCCGTGCCGTTTTCCTCATCGTATTTATGATACAAAGTAAATGGTCCGCCGGTGGTTCTTACTTTATTTGCCTTGTTAAAACCATAAATTTTTAAAAGAAGTAACGGATATTTTGAACCTATTTCCGGAATTTTGCATGAGGTTGTAACATAGAGATAATATCCTCCGCTGTAATCTACTACTCCATTGCTTTCAATACTGTAAACCTTGATCTTTTTCATAAGATTCTTATCAAAAAGTTCCAGACCTCTTTCTTCCATTGGTCCTATTTTTTTTTCCATATTTTTAGCCATCCATCGTGTTAGAAATCCCATTTCTCCTTTCATTCCCCAGGTGAGATTTGTTCCTTCCTTAACCCTTTCAAGATTCCAGTATATTTCAGATTTCATATCGCCAAAAGGCGTTTTAAAAGTGATCTCCTGTTTAATTTTTTTGGGTTTATCCACATGTACGGTTTTTATCATTCCATCACCATTTTTACCCGACCAGGAATAACTGGCCCCTTCTCCCACTGTTTTATCTGAATAAGTCTCAACTATACTGCTATCCATCTCGTACCATGGCCCCCATTCTTTCCAGTTCTTAAAATCGTTAAGATCATTAAAAACAACCTCCGGTTCGGCTTTGATCAGTCTGCTTCTTTTAACATCATAACTTCCATCCAAGGTTGCCAGATAAATGGATCCGATAACGATCAGAATCAGGATCAGAAGAAAAATATATTTAAAAACTTTCATTATTATTGTTTTTGAATTGATTTTTAAATCAAATATAAGAATTAATAATTAATGTGAATTAAGAGATGGATGCAAAAGGATTGAAAATTCTTAATTCGACTGAGTTTATGTATATTTACAGAATGAAAAATTAAATGTTTTACATTTAAACACCAAAATTAATTATCGATGAAAATAAAATATTTTTTAGGATTATTTCTTGCAGGAAGTTTGTTATTTTCCTGTAATAAAACGGATAAAAAACCGGTGAAAACTGCCTATAAAAAGGAAGCAAAAACCGATTTTAATTATGTGGCAGAACAGTTTGCCGATATCAAGATCCTGCGTTATCGTGTACCGGGATTTGATCAGCTTAGCTTAAAACAAAAGAAATATGTGTATTATCTTACTCAGGCGGGTTATGCAGGCAGGGATATTACATACGATCAGAATTACCGTCATAATTTAAAGATCAGACGTGCTCTGGAAAATATTTATCAAAAATACACGGGGGACAAGACAACAACCGACTGGAAAAATTTTGAAACTTATCTTAAAAGAGTATGGTTTGCCAACGGAATTCACCACCATTATTCCAGCGATAAGTTTAAGCCTGAATTTAGCAAAGCCTATTTTGATTCTTTGCTAAAAGGAACCGGAACTGAACTTAAAGGCGAAGCTTATGAAGTGATATTCAACGATAAAGACAATAAAAAAGTTAATCTGAATGTTGCAAAAGATCTTGTAAAAGGTTCTGCTGTGAATTTTTATGATCCTGAACTGACCACCAAAGATGTTGAAAACTTTTACGGCAAGATCAAAGTTGATCCAAAGATGCCGATAGAGATCGGGTTGAATTCGAAACTGGTTAAGGAAAACGGAGTGATCAAAGAAAAAGTATGGAAAAGCGGAGGTATGTACGGAGCTGCCATCGATAAAATAATCTACTGGCTAGAAAAAGCAAAAGCCGTGGCTGAAAATGACCAGCAGGCCAAAGGACTCGAATTACTGATCAAATATTATAAAACCGGAGACCTGAAAGTATGGGATGATTACAATATTGTCTGGGCAAAAACCACTCAGGGGGATATAGATTATATTCATGGCTTTATTGAGGTGTACAATGATCCGAAAGGCTACAAAGGAAGTTATGAAGCTATTGTGGAGTTAAAAGATTTTGAAATGTCGAAGAAAATGGCCGTTGTTGCTGAAAATGCACAGTGGTTTGAAGATCACTCTCCTTTAATGGAGGCACATAAAAAGAAAAATGTAGTTGGGGTTTCCTATAAAACTGTTGTAGTTGCAGGGGAGTCCGGAGATTCGTCTCCTTCAACACCTATCGGAGTAAATCTGCCCAACAACAACTGGATCAGGGAACAGCACGGTTCTAAATCGGTATCTCTTGGAAATATAATCGATGCATATAACCATGCTTCCGGCAGCGAACGTTTAAAAGAATTTGCCTACAACGAAGAGGAAGTTCAGAATGATGAAAAATACGGTGAAATTGCCGATAAACTGCATACTGCCCTGCACGAAGTGGTAGGACACGCCAGCGGGCAGATCAATCCGGGAGTGGGCATGCCGAAGGAAACTTTAAAAAATTACGCTTCAACACTTGAAGAGGCCCGTGCCGACCTGGTGGGTTTGTTTTATCTTCCTGATGAAAAACTGGTAGAAATAGGTATTTCTCCCGATGCCGAAGGAGTTGGAAAAGCTGCTTACGACAGTTATATCAGAAATGGATTAATGACCCAACTGGTACGCTTAAAACTGGGAGATGATCTTGAAGAAGCACATATGCGAAACCGTCAGCTTGTTGCCAAATGGGCTTATGAAAAGGGCAAGAAAGATAAGGTAATTGAAAAAGTTAAAAAAGACGGTAAAACCTATTTTGTGATCAGGGATTACAAAAAATTACGAAAATTATTCGGTGATCTGCTGCGGGAAATTCAGCGAATCAAATCAGAAGGCGATTATGCTGCAGGAAAGGCACTGGTAGAAACCTACGGTGTAAAAGTTGATCCTGAAATTCATAAAGAAGTACTCGAAAGAAACAGTAAATTTAAATCGGCTCCCTACAGCGGATTCATCAATCCGGTATTAAAACCGGTTACCTCCTCAATCGTCGCTTTGACATTCTCTCCCAGAGCGTTCACATCATACCCGCCCTCAAGAAAGAAGATTAAAGGGACATCGGCACTCTTCAGAATGGAGCGGACGATCCTGCGTATCCCCTCTGTCGTCACATTCAGCTGGGCCAGAGGATCGCTCTCATGCAGGTCGTACCCGGCGGAAACAAGGATGATGTCGGGCCCAAAAGCGGACACGCGGGGAGGGAGATCGTTCTCATAGATATCAAGCAGCTCTTCATCGCCGCTGTCGGGCATCAC
>QNYL01000131.1 GCA_003973375.1 Flavobacteriia bacterium | reverse complement strand
AATTCAGTTGGTTTTTTCCCTTCAGGAGGGAATACTTTTTCGGGCGGATAATCGGTCAGCACCAATTCAACGATATTCTTTCTGAGTTTCTTGATTTTATCGGTTTCGTGATAGATATAAGCATTTTCAAAAACAGGCGTATGGCACGATGCCATAACTTTGGTGGGACCGTCTTTTTCACGGGCCACTTCAACAGAGCAAACCCGGCAGGAACCAAAGTTCTCCAGACGGTCATCCTGGCATAAGGTTGGAATAGCCTCCCGGTTTTTGATTCTTCTGACAAATTCGAGAATGGTTTCTCCTGATTTGAACTCGTATGCTGTATTGTTGATATATGCTTTCATTTATTCTTTATTATTATTTGGTGTTTCACAGAGATTCACAGAGAATCATTGATAACTTTGCGGTAAAACTATTTAAAAAACGCTTTTAATTCCTCTTCAAAATACTGCAGAGCATTTTTTACAGGAAGCGGAACTCCGCCACCGAGGGCGCATAAAGAACCAAATTCAAGAGTTTCCAGCAGATCATTAAACAATTGCCTGTCGATCTTATAATCATCATACCGGGCCTTTTTAATCATTTCATAACCTCTGAAAGATCCTATGCGGCACGGATAACATTTTCCGCAGCTTTCATCAGCCGTAAATTTCATCAGGTGTTCGATAAATCTGATCATTGGAAAATCTTTGGGAATACAAACAAAACCGGCATGCCCCAAAAGGAATCCGTTGTTATGAAGAGATTCAAAATCGAGTGTAAGATCCTTTATTTTTTCAACGGGGACTATTCCGCCAAGCGGACCACCGATCTGCAGAGCTTTTACTTCTGAGGTAAATCCTCCTCCAAAATCATTTAAAACACTATCGAGCGGTGTTCCCATCTCAATTTCATAAATTCCCGGTTCTTTAAAGAAACTGTCTAAAGAAACCAGTTTTGTACCGGTAGAATTCTTAGTTCCGAGATCTTCATAGGCTTTTCCGCTATTTTTAAGTATCCAGTGGATATTGGCAAAGGTTTCCACATTGCTTAAAACAGTGGGTTTGCCGTATAATCCTTCCTGAGCAGGGTAGGGAGGGCGTACTCTAACTTCGGGGCGCAGACCTTCGATCGAATTTAAAAGTGCAGTTTCCTCACCGCAAACATAGGCTCCTTGTCCGCGAATGATCTTAAAATTAAAATCATTGATCAACTTTGATGATGTAAGTTCTTTAATGGCTTTCCGGATGGTACGAATCGAGTCAGGATATTCTCCTCTGATGTATAAAACTCCTGTATCAGCACCCACACATTTTCCGGAGATATACATACCAAAAAGTACCTTATGAGGTTGATGCTCCATCAGATACATATCACTGTATGCCCCGGGATCTCCTTCATCAGCATTACAAACAATATATTTTTGATCTGCTTTTTCTTTGATCACAGTGTAGAGTTTGATCCAGTATGGGAAACCGGCACCGCCTCTTCCGCGAAGATTTGAGGTTTTTAATTCATCAATGATCTGTTGTGGTTTGTTGGTAAATTCTTCTGCCAGAGCATAAAAATCGTTTAAATCATCAATAGGAGAAGTTAGAACAGGTGTGGTATTACAACCTGTTTGGTATTTTTTTTCCTGAGAATACTCCTTTTTAGAGAATATTTGGTTGAGTTGTTCCTTCTTTTTAGCAGAATAAGTTTTGTCGTTGAACATAAAAGCACTGTTGCTATGGCATCTTCCCAGACAGGCTGCATGACCAATTTCATCTGCATTAATATGCTTTTCGAGTCCTTTAATGAGACTTTTTTGTGTTCCTGAGGTCATACAGGCCGTTCCGTCACATACATAAACTTTTTTGTTTCTGTTTTCTGGTTTTAAGAAATCGTAAAAACTTGAAGTACCTAAAACAACAGAATCATCCAGATGAAACCTATCGGCCAGTTCGTGAAATTCCTCTTTTACAACATCTTTTAGAGAGAGTTCTGAGATATTTTCAAACAGATTGTCGTTTAAACCTTTCCTTTCGGAAAGTGCTCTTATATTTTTATTTGACATTTTATGATTTTTTCAGAGTATTTCGTAAATTTAAAAAATTGATGATGAATTATTTACTTTTGAATAACTTTTTCACAGATGAGAACGACATGCTTGTTGTTCAGATCGGTGGTAAAGAAGAGGTATAGATCACCTCCTTCTTTAAAACCTGTTCTTTTGCGGATCTGAGCAACAGTTTCGGGAAAATTCCGTACGGTGATATTTGCCTTTTTGGAAGGAATCAGTCTTTTTAGTTGCTTTTTATCGTAAGGAGTTATCTGTAAGATACGGAATCTTCTTCCCGGAAATTCGGTCAAATTCCTTGAAGTGTATAAATGACTATTACTATGTAGTTTATGTATGTTTAATTGATTTGATACTTCATTAAAAAGACCTGCTTTTAAGATAGCCGGATTAGGCTCGTAAAGATAAGATTCAGGTAGGAAATAGGTAGGTTCATAAGATGAATTATAAATGGATTGAAATACTTCATTTGTATCCTTTTTGATATTGATCGTTTTGATTAGGATTTGTCCTGAATAGTCTTTTTTAAGTAGGAAAAGCAATTCTTTAACCTCATTATTTACTGCTAAAACATGTATTTCATACGCAGATTTTAGCTCAGAAATTGTTGAACTTATATCGAGCACAGGAGAAACCTTGATTAGGATCTGATCAGCATGTTCAAATAACAGATCGAGATTTTCGGGTATATCGGGTAAGCAATCCTTTAAGAGGAAAACCCTTTCTTTGGTTTTATTTCTTCGTGACGGATCACTATAGATCCAGTCGAACTTCTCTTTACTTCGGGCCAGATAATTCAGGCCGTTATCAGCTATAGTTTTAATATTATTAACTCCAAGCCTTTTGTAATTATGTGCTACGATCTCAGAGAGTTCTTTATCGATCTCACAATGAAGTACCTTTGAGAATCTTTCCGCGAAAGCGAGGTCATCAACTCCAAAACCTCCGGTAATATCAAGTAAATTGTCTCCGTAAATAAGATCAGCTTTATATTTGGCCGTGATCTCAGATGAAGTTTGCTCAATATTTAACTTGTTGGGATAGTAGATCTTATCTGTAACAAACCAAGTAGGTAATTTGGTTTTGCATTTTTTTTTAGAAATAATCTGTTCGGCAAGTTCCTGAGCGCTTACCTCCGGAAAGGGAGAGCCCTTAAGAATAAGTTTAACAGGGTCATCATAAAGATGTTTGTTTATAAATAATTGAACCTCAGTATCTAAAATTAAGCTGTTCAAATTTAATTAAAATATTTTGTTAATTGTTTAACAACTTGATTATCAGAATAATATTCATTGAAAATCACTTTAAGAGCTGTGTAGGTTGGCACTGCTATGATCATTCCGGCAATACCGAATGTAAGACCACCAATGATAATGATAAGAAAGATCTCAAGCGGATGTGATTTTACGCTTTTTGAAAAAATAATGGGTTGACTGAAAAAATTATCGATCATTTGTGCTACAATATAACCTACGAAAACCCATAAGGTTGTAGGTAAAATTACAGTCTGAAAATCATATTCCAGATTACTTGTCATGGTTAGGGTCAGCATTAAAATACCTCCGATTAGCGGACCAACATAAGGAATGATATTTAGGATAGCTGCCAGAAAGGCAATAACCAAGGCGCTTTCAATACCTGAAGCCAGCAGAATAATTGAATAAATGGTAAATAAAATGGCAATTTGTATGATAAGACCAATAAAATATCTGGATAATAATTTGTTGATCTTATTTAGTGAGTTCATAAGTCTTTGTTCCTTTCCGTCAGGGGTTATGGCTAAAAAGAACTGATGTAAGAGATCTTTGTCTTTAAGAAAAAAGAAAAGAATAAACAATACAGAGAAAAGTCCCATACTGATTGAACCTGCAGTTGAGAGTATTGCGTTGAGAAAACTCGGGATTATCTTTAAATTTGATGCAAGGTCTATATCTTTAATCAGATTGGTGATATCAATACCTCTGGTTGAAAAATATTGATTAATCTGGGTTAGAAGTGCTTTAATATTGTTATGCAATTCAGAAGTATTCAAAAGGGAAATATTGTAACCTTGCTGTACGATAAGTGGTATAAACATAGATATGATACCAAAAATTGCCAAAATGAATAATGACATGGTAATTATAACTGCAAGCAGATTTGGAAGTTTTAATTTTTCTTTAAGAAATGTCATGATAGGCCGTGCAATGAGTGAAAGTACAGCAGCTATGGCAAGATAGACCAGTACGGATTGGATCTCATATAGAAAAAAAAGGAATAAAGCGATCCCTGCCAGAACACCTACTGCCCTTATAATTCCTTTTGAAAGTTCTTTTGAGGTCAAAATTTTATGATTTTAGATAAGGTTTGTACAGGAAGTAAATATAATAAATAAAATAATTCTATAAGAGAATATCCGGACAAGTATTCAGGTTGTTAAAAATAATCCAAATTCCTTCTGGCTATTGTCTGTTAAAGAGGTTGATTAATAAATTTGTTAATCTTTTTTCGTGTGTGTTAGCTTAATTTATATATCAGGTATTTTTAGCTTCAAAATTCAAACTAGTGTCAAGTCAGGTGTATTATGGCGTAAAAGACGCCGTTATTTTTGTTAAGTGCAAGGCAGAAAACTTTCAGCATAGCAGTAGCTATGGTTAAAATTTTTAAAGCAGCAATTGGTAAAAAGAACACGTCTTGGTATGTCGAAAATATACTTGACTTGACACTAGTAAAAAAGATATTCTGTAATAATTCAGATTTGTAACAAATTTATTATTTTTACATAAACTAAATTCCACATGATCAAAAAGCAAATTCCCAATCTTTTAACTCTGTTAAACCTTTTATCCGGACTTATTGCTGTTATTATGGCATGTTCCGACAGGCTGATTGAAGCTGCTTTTTTTGTGATGCTGGGCATTTTCTTTGATTTCTTTGACGGTTTCTTTGCAAGATTGTTAAAGGTTTCCGGTGAATTGGGAAAACAATTGGATTCTCTGGCAGATATGGTTACTTCCGGGGTGGCTCCGGGAATTGTGATGTTTCAGATGTTGCTGATGGCTACCGGAGGAAAATGGTTTATGGAAATGAGTTGTGAATACTCAAGCTGGCAAAGTTTTGATGATCCCAACTGGAATTATTTACCTTTTCTTGGGTTACTGATCCCACTTGCATCAGCTTACCGGTTGGCTAAATTTAATATTGATGAGAGACAAACCAGTTCATTCATCGGATTGCCAACACCGGCTTTATCACTTTTTGTGGTTTCCCTACCTTTGGTACTTAGTTCCTCTGATATCAGTTTCTTTACCGAATTACTTCAAAATAAATATGTACTGATCGGGATAACTTTGATTGGCAGTTATTTACTCAATGCAGAAATACCTTTATTCTCGTTAAAATTTAAAGATTATTCCTGGAAAAATAATATTGCTAAATATGTTTTCCTTATGCTTTCTGTTGTTCTGATCATCTGGTTAAGAACCGTAGCTGTGCCACTGATCATCATTTCTTATGTACTGATCTCTATGATTGAGAATATGGTAAAAAGCAATTATAAATAATTATGAAAAATACATATAAACTACTATATATCATCAATATATATCTTTTTATCACAACTTATAATTTAAGAGAATATATT
>QNYL01000264.1 GCA_003973375.1 Flavobacteriia bacterium | reverse complement strand
CCCGGTGTTACTCCACCAACTATGTTTGTTCCGTAATCGATCATTTGTGAAGCATGAAAAGTACCTTCGCTTCCAGTAAAGCCCTGAACTATTATTTTAGAATCTTTATTTACTAATACACTCATTTTATGTTTTATTAAAATTCGAATACAAATGTAAATTATTGTATTTGAAATTCCTTTGAATTATTTTAATTTTTTTATCAATTCGGGTAACTTTTTTAACAAAGCCATTTCCTTATATTTCTCTCTGGCTTCACCAACAGGTGAACCAAAATAAACTTTATTGCCTTCTATTGATTTAGAAACACCTGATTGTGCCAAAATAACAGCCTTTTCACCAATTGTAACTCCACTGATAATACCTACCTGGCCCCATAAGGTTACTTCATCCTCAATAATGGTACAACCTGCTATACCCACCTGTGAAGCGATAAGACATTTTTTGCCGATTATGGTATCATGGGCAATTTGTACCTGATTATCAATCTTGGAACCTTCTTTTATAGTTGTATCACCGGTAACTCCACGGTCGATGGTACAGGCAGCCCCGATATCCACATGATCTCCAATAACCACTCTTCCGCAGGAGATCAACTTGTCAAATCCTGACTCACGTTTTTTGTAATAAAAAGCATCAGAACCTATAACCGTTCCCGAATGAATAGTCACATCATTTCCAATGATGCAATTGTCATAGATACTCACATTGGGATGAATAGTACAGTTTTCACCGATTTCTACATTATTACCTATAAATACATTGGGCTGAATAATGGTATTTTTACCTATTTTTGCTGTAGCGGAGATACTTCCTGAAGCCGTTTGAAAAGGCTTAAAATAAACAGAAAGCTTGTTAAAATCTCTAAATGGATCCTCCGAAATTAATAGCGCTTTTCCCTCGGGACATTCAACTTTTTTATTGATAAGAACTACAGTTGCTGCCGATTCCAGAGCTTTGTCATAATATTTAGGATGATCAACAAATACCACATCTCCGGGTTCTACTACATGGATCTCATTGATACCCGTTACCGGAAAATCAGAATCTCCGATGAATTCGGTATGGGTGATTTTTGCAATCTCCTCTAACGAATAGGTTCTTGGAAATTTCATTCAATTAAAGAATTATTGTTTTACTCTTTCAAGATAAGCTCCTTTTTCTGTATCCACACGGATCTTATCCCCTTCATTGATAAACAAAGGTACATTGATCTTAGCTCCGGTTTCCACTGTTGCAGGCTTGGTGGCATTGGTTGCCGTATTTCCTTTAACTCCGGGCTCTGTATGGGTTACTTCAAGCACAACATTTGAAGGCATCTCCACAGCCAGAGGCAATTCATCAACTGCACGGATGATAATGGTAACAATCTCTCCTTCCTTTAAAAGTTCAGGAGCATCAAGGGCGCTTTTTTGTAAAGCGATCTGATTGTAATCATCAGTATTCATAAAGTGATAGGTATCCCCTTCAGGATATAAATACTGATATTTTCGTGTTTCCACTCTTACCTCTTCTATTTTATGTCCTGCGGAAAAAGTATTGTCTATCACTTTTCCAGAGGTCAGACTTTTTAACTTGGTTCTTACAAATGCAGGTCCTTTTCCCGGTTTTACATGTTGAAAATCAATAATTTTATAGGTATCGTTGTTATAAACAATACATAATCCTTTTTTTATATCTGAAGTGTTTGCCATTTTTTAAATATTAATTCTTTTTTAAAAATTACTTGTATATCCTTTCATAATACCTCGCTGCGATTCCCTGATAAAGGTAATCACTTCATCTCGTTCAGTTGTAGCATCCAGTTCTGCTTCGAGAATTCTCATTGCCTGCGTGGTATTGTTATTTCTTTGGAACAGAATTCTGTAAATATTCTGTATCTCATTTATTTTTTTTGGATCAAATCCTCTTCTTCTCAAACCAATCGAATTGATCCCAATATAAGAAAGAGGTTCTTTTGCAGCTTTTACATAAGGGGGTACATCTTTACGCACCAGAGAACCTCCTGAGATCATAGCATGCTTACCAATATGTATAAACTGATGAACTCCTGCAAGGCCGCCAATGATGGCGTATTCACCTATCTCCACATGACCGGCCAGAGTAACACCATTTACAATAATCACATGATCTTTAATAATACAATCATGAGCTACATGAGCCGTTGCCATAATCAGACAATGATTGCCGATCTCAGTTCTTCCGTAGGCCTTTGTTCCTCTGTTAATCGTAACAAATTCACGAATGGTTGTATGATCACCAATAATTACTTCTGAATCTTCATTATCAAATTTCAGATCCTGAGGTATGGCGGAGATTACAGCTCCCGGAAATATCTTACAGTTCTTTCCTATTCTCGCTCCCCCCATAATGGTTACATTGGAACCGATCCAGGTACCTTCACCAATAGTTACATTATTATGAATTGTAGTAAAAGGTTCTATTACAACATTAGTAGCGATCTTGGCTCCGGGATGTACGTATGCTAAGGGTTGATTCATATTATTTTATTTATCTTTTTTTACTATTTGCGCCATTAACTCCGCTTCTACTACTAATTTACCGTTAGCATATCCATAAGCCTGCATATGGCAAATACCTCTTCTTATCGGACTTATTAATTCGGCTTTAAAAATGAGTGTATCCCCGGGTAATACTTTCTGCTTGAACTTTACATTGTTCATCTTCATAAAGTAGGTCAGGTAATTTTCGGGATCAGGAACCGTACTCAACACCAGTACTCCTCCGCACTGTGCCATAGCTTCAATCTGTAGAACTCCCGGCATAACAGGTGCTCCGGGAAAATGCCCTACAAAGTGGGGTTCATTCATGGTAACATTCTTCATTCCAACCACATGTTTATCCGATAGCTCAAGAATCCTGTCAATCAATAAGAATGGAGGTCTGTGAGGCAAAATATTCATGATATCGTGAATATCCATCAAAGGCGGTTCATTAAGGTCGAATTTCGGTACCTTATTGCGTTTTTCCAGTAAAATAACTTTATGTAATTTCTTGGCAAAATTCGTATTGATCTTATGGCCGGGTTTGTTAACGATCACTTTACCTTTTAAGCGTGTACCCACCAAAGCCAGATCTCCCATAACATCGAGTAATTTATGCCTTGCAGCCTCATTTGGCCAGTGCAAGGTTAAATTATCGAGAATTCCATTGGGTTTTATCGTAACTTTTTCCTTTTTAAAGGCTTTACTCAGCTTTTCCATGGTTTCGTCAGAAAGTGGCTTGTCAACGTAAACAATAGCGTTGTTTAGGTCACCACCTTTAATCAAATTGTTATCCAAAAGCATTTCAATCTCATGTAAAAAACTGAAGGTTCGTGCTTTGGCAATCTCTTTCTTAAAGTCTGAAACCTTTTTTAGAGTAGCATTTTGTGTTCCAAGGATCTTCGTTCCAAAATCTACCATAACAGTAACTTCATAATGATCCGAAGGCATGATCATAATCTCACTGCCGGTTTCTTCATCTTTATACGAAATGATTTCTTTTATCTCAAAATATTCTCTTTCGCTGTCCTGCTCAATTATTCCGGCCTTTTCCAAACTCTCTACAAAGAATTTTGAAGAACCGTCCATAATAGGAGGTTCAGGGGAATTTACTTCGATAATAATATTGTCTATGTCCAGACCTACAATTGCTGCAAGAACATGCTCGGAAGTATTGATATTAACGCCGTTCTTTTCTAAATTAGTTCCTCTTTTCGTGTTTTTAACAAATGTGGTCAGAGCTTCAATTTCGGGTCTGCCCTCAAGATCTGTTCTGATAAAACGAATCCCCGTATTCGGTTCGGCAGGTTTAAAGGTTAGCTCAACAAGTTTACCTGTATGAAGTCCTACACCTTTTAAAGATACCTCTTTCTTTATAGTTCTTTGTTTATCGCTCATTCTGATCTTCTTTTATAGTTCGTAGTTCCTTTTCAAGAGAATTCAATCGCTCAATTAGTTTGGGAAGATTCTTAAAGTGCACATAGGATTTGTTATAATCGGAATAAGGTAATGACGGACTTCCCTGTACGGTAGCGTCATCCTTTAGATTCCGTGAAATACCCGACTGTGCCTGAATTCTTACACGGTCACCAATAATAAGATGGCCTACAATACCTACCTGACCGCCGATCATACAGTTCCTACCGATCTTGGTAGAACCTGCTATACCCGTCTGAGCAGCAATAATGGTATTTTCTCCTATATCCACATTGTGTGCCACCTGAATCTGGTTATCAAGTTTTACTCCTTTACGTATATAGGTTGATCCAAGTGTAGCTCTATCAATTGTTGTAGCAGAACCAATATCCACATGATCTTCTATCACCACATTCCCTATCTGTGGAACTTTTTGAAATTTTCCTTCGGCATCCGGAGAATATCCAAATCCGTCAGAACCAATGATCACTCCACTGTTGATAAAACACTCTTTTCCGATCACTGTATCCGAATAGATCTTAGCTCCTGAAAAAATTATAGTATTATCCCCTATTACAGTATTATCGCCTATAAAAACATTGGGATAGATCTTCACATTGTTTCCCAGTTTTACATTCTTACCAATATAAGAAAAGGCACCTATGTATATTAGGTCTCCCAAACTGGCAGTTTTATGTATAAAACTGGGCTCTTCAACGCCTTTAAGGTCGAATTTGATCTGGTTGTAAAACTCTAAAAGTTTTGAAAACGCCTTGTAAGAATCTTCCACTTTGATCATAGTGGCAGTAACTTCCTTTTCAGGAACAAAATTACTGTTCACAATAATTACCGAAGCTTTTGTACTGTATAAATAAGGTTCGTACTTAGGATTTGATAAAAAACTTAACGAACCTTTATTTCCTTCTTCTATTTTTGAAAGTTGAAAAACTTCCTCCTCGGGATTTCCAACAATTTCACCGTTTAAAATCTCAGAGATTTGAGTTGCTGTAAATTTCATTGCTGCAAAAATAATAAAAATAATAAAGCATTTGGTATTTCTTATTTAGGATAACACATAAAATATTTGGTTACTGGATCTGACAGAGCTCTTATGTTTAACTGATCTGATGCATCAGCAAGATCAGTAACCTCTCCGTTCTTCATCAGAATACTGATACCACTTTCAGTTGTACTGTATGCTTTGTTCCACACTTTTCCTTTAAAAACCAGATAATCTATATCGTTTTTATCTAAAGAATATTTTCTCATCACCAGATCTTTTTTCTGTTGCATATAACTATCAGTAAAATCTTCCTTTTGCATTTCCACTTTCGGAAGTTTTCTGTTGATGATCGATCCTGACAAATAGGAAAGAATAAAATCCTGATGATCACACCATTGTTTTAAAGCAAATATAACATCGTAATCATCTAATTTAAGGTATCTTATAAGCACATCCTGATCAAAATTATTCTTATCTGCCTTATGGGTTAAAAAGAACTTTAACGAATTGCTGGCAGGCACTTCAATAGCCTTCCCGATCAGTTCTTTAGCTCTTTTGAGAGTTTCTATCAGGATTCGTTCAGCTGCAAGGCTTGTTTTATGCAAATAAACCTGCCAGTACATCAGCCTGCGGGCTACGATAAATTTTTCTACAGAATATATTCCTTTTTCCTCCAGCACAAGCTCATCATTTTTTACATTAAGCATGGTTATAAGCCGGTCTGCATTGATATTTCCTTCTGCTA
>QNYL01000165.1 GCA_003973375.1 Flavobacteriia bacterium | reverse complement strand
AATTGATGATAAATCATTACTTTTGTCCACTCAAATCAAAAAAGATTTAAAATGAAGATCAATAAGAATACCCGGATATCCACACTTATTAACGAAAATAAGGATACAATTGATGTGATTGCATCGATCAATAAGAATTTTAAAAAGCTTAAAAATCCTATTTTAAGAAAAGTACTCGCACCTCGTGTAACCATTGCTGATGCAGCAAAAGTAGGAGGTGTATCAATAGAAGTTTTGCTGGAAAAACTAAGGAAAATTGGTTTTGAATTTGAAGGTAATATTGATCAGGTTAAAAGTGAGGAAGAAACACATTCAGAAAAACATGCAAAGCAAGATATTCCGGAAAAGGATAAGATGGTATTTCTTGATGTTCGCCCTACACTCGATTCGGGAAAAGATCCTTTTGATATCATTATGAAAACTGTAAAAGTTCTAAAAGATGATGAAACATTAAAGATCATCAATACTTTTGAACCGATTCCATTGATCAGGAAACTGCAGGCAAAAGGCTATGAATCCTGGACAGAACGTCCTGATGACGGTACTGTTGTAACTTATTTCAGGAAAAACAATTCGCAGTGGGTGGATGATGAGGTTGAAAAGACCGTTAAAAAAAGTAAAAAAAGTTTTGAAGAGGTACTTACCCGTTTTGCTGATCATATCAGACGAATTGATGTAAGAGAGTTGGAAATGCCCGAGCCGATGGTTACTATCTTAAAAGAAATTGAAACTTTAAAAGAGGGAGAAGCCCTTTATGTGGATCATAAAAAGATTCCTCAGTTTTTATTGCCTGAGCTGGAACAACGCAACTTTGAGATCCTTTACAAGGAGATCGATTGTAATCATACGGTTTTACTCATTTATAAGGAAGAAGGGAAATAATGAATGGATTAAGTTCAAATAATGCTCCGCATCCCAGTGTGGTGAAGCCTCATTTTATTTTTGGTTCCCTGGCTTTGCTGGTGCTATCGGTAATGATCTTTCTTGCTGATACAACATTGCTCGGATCTTATTTTGACAGTAAGATGATTGCGATAACCCATATGGCTGTACTGGGCTGGGCAACCATGATCGTTTTTGGAGCGCTTTATCAGCTCATACCGGTAGTTTTTGAAACCTCATTGTTTAGTGAAAAGCTGGCAAAATTTACCTTCTGGATGGCCGGATTAGGTGTTCTACTTTTAACTTACGCTTTCTGGATAGGTGATTTTACGGGCTTATTGCCCTATGCAGCGCTACTCATGTTTGTTTCACTTTTGTTATTTGTGGTAAATGTGATCCTTTCTTATAAAGATTCTAAAAAGAAGAATATTTCTTCAAGATTTGTAATCACAGCGGTGGGCTGGTTGTCAGTAACTGAATTAATCGGCACCTTGATCGCCTTTAATTTCAAGTATAATTATTTTACTGAAGCACATTTACACTATTTAAAGATCCATGCCAGCATAGGGCTTATCGGATGGTTTTTAATGCTTATCATTGGAGTAGGTTCAGTTTTGATGCCGATGTTTATGGTTTCACATCAGCTCGATGATAAGAAACTTGAAAGATCTTACTATTTTATCAATTTTGGTTTGCTGGTCATGGCTGTGAACTGGCTTTTTATTCATTTTGAAAAAATAACCCCTCTCTTTTGGTTATCCATCGTTACAGGAATCTATTTCTTTATCTCCTATGTTTATGATTCGTATAAAAAAAGGATAAGAAAAGTACTGGATATCGGAATGAAACATACCATGATCTCAGTGCTGAGTATCTTTTTACCGGTGATCATAAGCCTGATCATCCTGTTTGGTATAGGAATGGATTCGATGCTGTTGTTAAGAACAACAACTCTTTACGGTTTTACCATAATCTTTGGATTGATCACAACTATTATTCTGGGGCAAACTTATAAAACACTCCCTTTTATCATCTGGCTTGAAAAATATCAGGCTCTTGTAGGGAAGACTAAAACCCCTATGCCCAGGGAATTGTATTCTGAAAAGATTGCTGATCTGCAATTGCTGACCTATCTCTTCTTTATTATTTTTATGATCATGGGAGTGCTGCTGAATCAGATTTGGCTGGTTAGGATAGGGAGCTATTTATTACTGGCTGTTGCTGTTTTGTATAATATTAATGTGTTTAAAATAATTTTCCATCAGGTTAAAAAAAAAGTATAGTTATGACTAATGAAGAAATAACAAATTTTGAACTGGAAGTTCTTGAATTATTAAAAAATGTGATGGATCCTGAGATCGAGGTTAATATTGTGGATCTCGGCCTGATCTATGAGTTAAAATACGATGGAGATAAGACCATCGATATTGATCTTACTTTTTCCACACCTTCCTGTCCGCTGGGAGATACTATTGTTTCGGGTATTAAGGAAACGATTAAGAAAAAATATCCTGATTTTGAGGTAAATGTAAATGTTGTTTTTGACCCGCCATGGAATACCGAAATGGTATCAGAAGATGGCAGGCGTATGCTGGGAATGTAACGACTGTTTAGAACGCAGTTTTAACGAAAGAAAAACCAGAATAGATGAGGATTATTCTTTGTAGCCGAAACGTTTAAGCTGTCGGTTGTTCTTTCGCCAGTCTTTATTTACCTTAACATAAAGTTCCAGATAGATCTTTTTATCAAAGAATTTTTCAAGATCTTTACGGGCCTCTGTGCCAACGCGTTTTAGTGCAGATCCTTTATGGCCGATGATGATCCCTTTTTGGGTTTCTCTTTCAACCATGATCACAGAGCGGATACGGATGATTTTTTCATCTTCAAAGAATTCTTCTGTTTCGATCTCTACAGCATAAGGAATTTCCTTTTTGTAGTTCATCAGGATCTTTTCGCGAATGGTTTCGTTTACGAAAAACCTTTCCGGTTTATCGGTAAGTTGATCTTTTGGGAAATAAGGTGGTGATTCAGGTAAAAGTTCAATGATTTTATGCAGAACATTTTCAATATTAAAATTATTCAGGGCAGAGATAGGATAAATAATGGCATTGGGTAATTCTTTTTGCCAGAAAGCGATCTTATCTTCTACTTCTTTTTGATTGGAAAGGTCTATTTTATTGATGAGCAGGATCACAGGTGTTTTGGTATTCTTCAGTTTATTTAAAAAAGCCTCGTCTTTTAGTTTTTTTTCGCCTACTTCAACCATTAATAACAGTACATCAGCATCTTCAAAAGCAGATTTTACAAAATCCATCATCGATTCCTGCAATTCATAGGCCGGTTTGATAATACCGGGGGTATCTGAAAAAAGGATCTGAAAATCATCTCCGTTTACAATTCCCAGTATCCGGTGTCTTGTAGTTTGAGCTTTTGAAGTGATGATAGATAATTTCTCCCCTACCAGAACATTCATTAAAGTGGATTTACCTACATTGGGATTACCAATAATATTTACGTAACCTGCTTTATGTGCCATAACTGTATTTTTTATGCTGCAAAGTTAGGTTAAAAAATAACACTTATATGTTTTGCAGAAATTACATAATAAAACCTAAGGCCAGATACATTAAA
Organism: Flavobacteriia bacterium; assembly: GCA_003973375.1. Taxonomy (GTDB): domain Bacteria; phylum Bacteroidota; class Bacteroidia; order Flavobacteriales; family Flavobacteriaceae; genus Namhaeicola. The sequence goes on along the minus strand of QNYL01000165.1, from coordinate 2,187 downwards.
AAGGTTATTGCCCCTCCAACCAGGGCATAAGGTAACTGAGTTTTTACATGATCAATATGATCACTTGCAGAGGCCATAGAGGAAATGATGGTGGTATCGGAAATAGGAGAACAATGATCACCAAAAACACCTCCTCCCAAAGTAGCACCGATTACCAGAAAAAGATTGGCACCGTGAGCTTCTGCCATAGGCACAGAAATAGCCATCATAATGGCAAAAGTTCCCCAGGAGGTTCCGGTAGAAAAAGCAATAAAAGCACTGATAGCAAAGATAATAGCCGGTAAAAATTGTGGTGATAACCAGTCTTTTGACCAATTAGCCACAAAAACACCGGTTCCCAGTTGATTACAGGCTGAACTTATACCGAATGCCAGCATCATCAACAGGGCCAGAGGCATCAATTCACTGATTCCTTTTAAAGTAAGGTCAACCATCTCTTTTGTCTTCATAATTCCCTGCACCCGATATAGCACCATAGCGACAAAAATGGCCAATAGAACCGAATACAATACAGCTGATGAGCCGGATCCTTTCCCTATGGCATGGAAGAAATGATCGAAAAAAGAATGAGATCCTTCAACATTATTCCATCCTGTAAAGGCGAGATTAACGGGCATCATTAAAACCATGGTAGCCAGAGGTATGATCATGTTATAGGCATGAGCTTTGATCCCTTCTTTAGGCTTAAGTGAGGTTATTGCATCAGAGACCATGGGTTTGGAGTTGTCATCATGAAGTTTCCCGGTCTCTCTTACTCTTTTTTCAGCTTTTACCATTGGACCGAAATCTTTTTTTGAAATAATGATAAAACTTACCATCAGGATGGCAATAATGGGATAAAAGTTAAATGCAATAGATTCGAGCATGGTTGGGAAAGGGTGTTCGATTCCCTGTGTGATCAGTAAGCCCATGATAAAAGCTCCCCAGGCATTAAAAGGGATCAGAATCGCTGAAGGAGCAGAACTTGAATCGGCAATATAGGCCAGCTTTTCACGAGGGATCTTTAAGCGGTCAAAAATAGGACGATAAAGAGTTCCTGTGGTCAAAGCACTGATACTGGTTTCTACAAAAAGCATAATTCCGGTTAACTGTGCCAGTAATTGAACAAAGACCCTGCTTCTTCCTTTTTGTTGAATTTCGAGTTTTACGATTATATTGTTGATCTTGTTTACAAAACCTTCAACCCCCTTTGAATATTGAATAAACAATAAAAGAGCTCCAACCAGGGCCGAGAACATAATGGTCCGCGTATTTCCCGGAGATTTAAAAACATCTACCAAAGCCTCAATGGTGGCAATGGTTCCGTCAAAAAAGTTCCAGTTGTTCATAATTACCCAGGAAAACCATATTCCAAAAAGTAAAGCAATATAAACCTGTTTGGTTTTAAGTGCCAGTACGATGGCAATTAACGGAGGAAGAACAGAAAGAAAGCCGTAGTCAGTCATAAAAGAAAAGATTAAAGGGTATTTAAAATTTATGAGTGATAAATATAGTAATTATAAATAAAGAGAAGAGGTGCGTATGCGTTTTTTGCCGGTTTTGATTTTGGGACACAATTCTGTAAAAAAGAAAATGGTTTTATTGTTAAAGAGGTATTCCTTCTTCTAAATTTTTAAAAATGTTGCATAAAAAAAGCCTTTCAAAAATGAAAGACTTAAACTTAGTTACGCAATAAACATAGTGCAATTGAATTTAACATTAATGAATTAGAACACCGTGGACTTAACAGATGCCCTGATCGTGGATTTCATAACTTCAAGAGGTACATTGGGTTAGCCGTTAGTGCATACAACCTTCGTCGGATTGGGGCTGAAATAATAGCTCAAAAATTAGCAAAAGAGAAAGCGGAAAGCCACCTGTTTCAAACGGCAGCATAATAACAGATTGGTTATATGGCAATTATGAAAGTGTGCCTGGGATAAGTATGTTCAAAAGTAAAAGATTTAGATAAAAAAGTTCCCCAAAAGGAAACTTTTTCTAAAAAAAGACAAAATCAAAAGAAAAAAACTTGAGAAATAAAATTTATCGATATATTTCTTTTTAAACTTATGCTTCAAAATTCAAAAATGATGCGTTTTCTTGCCGACACTAAATAAAGAGGGAGTACAAGGACGAGCCTTAACAGAAGACTTGATGACAATAGTTTGTACATCAGACAACCTAAAACAAGCCTATAATCGCGTAAAG
>QNYL01000113.1 GCA_003973375.1 Flavobacteriia bacterium | reverse complement strand
AGATTTCTTTAAAGGAATCCGTATGGCAGGCGGCCTTTTTGCGATCATTATTGGTATTTACTGGATCTTTTAATGCCTTCTCCCCTTTCCTTTTTTTATCTTTTGTCTGATCTCAAGGGAGTCATCAGACAATAAAAAATCCTTTGTTATCGGTGGTAAAAAATCCAAGACACTTTCCAGCTGATCTTCTTTAATTGCCTTTCTCACCTTTGAAGCACTTACAAAATTATCGCTTGTATCTGCTGAAATCCTCTCTATTTCATGAACTTCAATATTTTTTTTTGGCAAGATCCTATTCATTGCCCTGTTATATGCTGAAGTAGTATGGCAATAATTTTCGGTACCTATATATCTTTTTTTGATATTTAAAACGGGAGCAACGTATTTAGCAAAGATCTTAACATCTATTTCAGCCTGTTTTTCTGAGATCAGACTTGAAGATTCCTGCTTTAGAAAATAATGTGGAAAAATGGCTCCGGACACAATATAAGAACCCGTTGACAACATCTTTACATTTTTAAGATGCGCTATCCCTTTTTCGATCATTTTCCATCTTAATTCAAATGGAAAAACCGATAAGTTTTCACTCACTACAAAAAGATAAACCAATTCGTTTTCAGCAGAGGCTTTTTCAATTAAATACTGATGACCTACAGTAAAAGGATTACAATTTACAACAATTGATGCTATCCGATCCGTTTGAGTCTCAACTCTGTTTTCTCTTAAATATTCCTGATAATTCCCGATGGTTTCATATCCAAATTCCAGAACCGAAAAGATGGGTTCTGCTTTAGCAATAAGAGAAAATCCCAGACTCTTAAAACGATCGGCCGTTTCAGGTTTTGTAAAGACAAAACACCGTTTATAGGTTTCCAAGATCTTATTGGTTAGAAATGTTACAATCTGAGCAAAAGCAGTTGAATCTCTGAATTCAGGGGATACCGCTACAAATTTTAAAGTTTTTTTCCTTACAGAACCCGTACCGATAAACTCATTATTCAGATTAAGCAAGATCATGGTCATATCTACCTCATCAGGGTTATAATCAAAGCCCAGCTCCTTAAGGAAATCCTCTACCAGTTTTACATCAAAAGGACTTTCCAGATCTATGATTTCCTGCCTGAAATCGGTATCTTCAAAATTCATTTTTTTCTGTATTTATAAAATGTACCAACAAAGAAACAGCCAAAAGATCGGCCGATCCGCCGGGAGAAATATTTTTCTCCCTGCAGTATTTTAACAGATCTTCTCTTGCTTTATCATCCGATACAGATCTGGCAGCTTCATTTTTGATCTTATGTAGCACTTTTAGATCAGACCGGTAAAGAATATTGGTATCGTTATTCACTGAAATGATCTTCAAAAGTCCGGTTAAAAGCACTTCCTGCAGCTTTTCCTGATCTTTATACAAATCAGGATATAGATTTTGAGAAAAGAAAGGAACAGCGGTCTGAAAAACAGTTGGCATCCCTTTTTCAATTTCATTTCTTATCCCGGCCCCTTCTATACCGTATTTCAGATAAACCCGTTCACCATGTGTTTGAGTATTCTTTAAATTTCCCAGCTCATCATCAACCAGATTTTCTCCGATTATTTTTATTATTACCTGAAAATATTCTTCAGAAAAGGTATTTTTCTCAGACAGGATCTTTGAAATTGCAAACAAACTGATCCCAAATAAAAAAATGATTCCCTTATGGGTATTGATCTGATCTGTAGCTGAAAACATAGAATCTTCTGCCCGTAAACCAATCTCTCTTATTTTTGGCAGGACCTTTTTCAGGCTTCCCTGATGCTGATATCCAAGTTCACAAAATTCTCTGAAGTACGGAGCTAAAGCAGCTGTTGAATTAAGAAAAGTAAAAAAATTCATATCCTTATGTGCCCCCTGATCTTCAAAACATACCAATCCCGGTTTTTTACTTAACGACACTTCATAAAGTACAGCTCTTTGCGCAAGACTACAAATTTTACTGATCTGTTTATCCCTGTATTTCTCATTCAAAAAGTTAGCAATGTCTTTAAAGATCTTTTCTCTAATCTCCTCATAAGAATGCCTTTCGTTGCGCATACAGGAAACAGCTGAATGTTCTCCACAGAAATAACAGGGTTTTTCTTTTCCGGAACTTACCGGATTTGCATTTTTATCGAATACATCAACATCGGTAAGTCTGCCCAGTTTATGATTTTTTTCAAACTGTTCTGTTTTTCTTTTGATCTCAAGAATATCAGAAAGATCATTCTTTTGAAGCGGTACGATAAAAAAAGCACCGGCATCATCCATTAATTGTAATTTCTTATCGGTATTGATAAATATTCTGTTTGCCTGTAAAAAGATTAGCAGATCTTTCAGAACCTCCGAAAAGAATGCAGATAAAAGCTTGTTATTTTTTGGGTAACCCGGAATATTTAGGGTAAGACTTACCGAATCGAAACCTGATCGGGCAATATTTTTGCGCAAACGGGCTCTGTTCTCGCGGGCTTCAAGCACTTTCGATAATGTTTGATCCAGTACTTCCATCAGTTTTTTACCTGTCTAATTACATCAATTATAGTACCGTCTCTGTATTCAACCACTCCAACAATCTTATCGGTAAATTCAATTTCCTTTTCAACACCTACGATCGATTCTACTTCCTTTTGCAGATCTTCGATCTTTTTGATGTTTAATCCGGCTTTTATCAGCTTTTCCTCCAGTTCAGGCCTGGCCGGATTCACACAAATTCCTCTTTCTGTTACCAGAACATCAATCGTCTCCCCGGGAGTAACAATGGTATGAATTTTTTTCTTAACTATGGCCACCCGCCCTCTGAAAGAAGGGCAAACAACAACAGTAAGGTTTGCTCCGGATGCTGTATCACTATGTCCGCCTGAAGCACCACGAATGGTTCCGTCAGATCCTGTAATTACATTCACATTAAAATCGGTATCAATTTCAAGAGCACCCAGTACCACAACATCCAGTTTATTTGTTAAACACCCGCAATTAAAAGGATTGGCATACAAAGAAGCAGGAATTTCAATATGGTTTTTATTGTTAAGGATTGAAGAACTCACCGCAGCATCAAAGGATTGCACATCAAAAACAGTTCTAAACAGACCTTCTTCGAGCATATCAACAATATAAGAGGTAACCCCTCCCAGCAAAAAACTTCCTTTCAGACCCTGCCGGGTCATTTTTTCTCGAATGAATTTTGCTACAGCCAGCGAAGCTCCTCCGGCTCCCACCTGAAATGAGAACCCCGGCGTAAAGAAACCGGAATGTTCAATAACATCCGCAGCAAGTTTTGCGATTCGCAGATCCAAAGGAGATTTGGTAATTCTGGTTGTTCCGGTTGCAATCCGGGATGCATCCCCGATCGAATCGACCTTAACCACATAATCAACAAAATTCTGACTGATAGAAATAGGGATACACGGAAAATCAACCATATTATCAGTTACAACAATAACCTGTTTGGCATATTGTGCATCAATCATAGCATAACCCAAAGATCCAAAAGCCGATTTACCATGTGAACCGGTTGCATTGCCTTCCTCATCTGCTGCAGAAGCCGCTATGATAACCAGATCTACCTGAATCTTACCGGTATGAATAGCTCTTACACGCCCGCCATGCGAATGTATAACCACGGGATACTCTAAAAGTCCGTTGGATACGGCTTTTCCTAAAACACCCCGCAGACCTGATGTCCAGATCTTGGTAATCGTTCCGTCCTTAAGATATTTTAAAAGCGGATCATGCGACTGATTCAATGAAGAGGAAGCCAGCGTAATATCCTTGATTCCCATTTTTGCAAGAATATCAATGGTTTTTACCAGAATATTATCTCCATTCCTTAGATGATGATGAAACGAAACGGTCATGCCATTTTTAGGATTGGTAAGGGCAATGGCCTTTTCCAGATCCATACAGCTTTTACACTGGTGTGGCATTTTTGCCTTATTGGGAGGAGGAATGGTAATTTCATCCATCCATCCTTTTTTTAATTTCTCCCAGGCTCCTATAAACAGATCTACTTTTCCAATTCCATCGATCTTTTCAGGAATTTCACGGCCTATTGTATTTTTCACTATTATATTTTTTTAGTCTTAGAAAACTCGTTTTAAACAGAATCGTAATCGATATCAGCCAACTCAAGAACATAAGCTGCCCGTGCCATAACAGGAGCATCGACCATTTTACCATCAACAGAAAAAACTCCTATTCCGGCTTCTTTATTCTTTTTAAATGCCCTGATGATCTTATACGCCTTACGGATCTCTTCCTCCGTAGGCTGATAGACCTCATGAATAATATCAATCTGACGAGGATTGATCACGGCCTTACCTGTAAATCCAATGCTTTTGGAATACTCGGTTTCCTTTCTTAAGCCTTCATCGTCATTTACATCAACAAAAACGGTATCAATAGCATCGATCTTATTTGCTTTAGCTGCCATCACGATCATCTTTCGGGCAAGATCAATACCTGATCCGTCTTTAGTACCTGAAATATTCATATCAGCGGTAAGATCCTGACCTCCAATGGTTATAGCATCAACACGTTTAGAGAGTTTAGCAATATCAAAAACATTTTGCACGCCCAGGGCTGTTTCAATCATTACATGCAGGGTCATTTGATCATGAGGTAAATTATGTTTGTCCTCAATTTTCTCAATGATCTCAATGAGTCTTTCCAGTTCTTCGGGAGTCTCGGTTTTAGGAAACCTGATCGCATCGGGCTGAAGCGGTACGATCTCTTCCAGATCTTCCATCCCGAAAGGGGTATCAATATGATTTACCCTTACGCAAATCTCTGCCTCATAAAAATCGATCTCTTTTAAAATATTTCTAACAAGAATACGGGCAGCATCTTTTTGATTGATCGCAACGGCATCTTCCAGATCCAGTAACAAACTGTCAGCACCATAAACCCCTCCCTGCTGTAACATGGCCGGATTATTTCCGGGAATGTATAACATTGTTCTTCTTTTTTTCTTCATCTTAAAGAATGTTGTTAAAAATTATTGCTGACTTGCTCTTTTTAGAGCGGTTTCAATCCTGGCCTGAATAGTAGGTTTCAGAGCACCCTTATCTTTGGCGATTAAATGAATGTTTTGAATATGAAATGAATCTAAACAACTGTTTATCAATTCCTTGATACTTTCCCCATATTCCTTCATGACTGTAGAATCAATTTCGATCTTTCTGCCTGAATTTCCGGATACAGGTTCTACAAGAATTAAAATATCACTCGATTCAAAGGTTCCCGCCTGAGCTTTTTTGATAATTTTCATGAATAATTATTTTCTGATCTGCTACCTTTGTGTGTAACAAATGTTTCAGTGCAAATGTAGATAGAAAATATTTGAAAAAAATGATGATAATCATCTTTTTTAAAAAATAATGATAATTTATACCCGGTCTTAAAAAGCAGTATAAATTGGTATTATTTCAGATGTGTTTTCAGCTTCCAGAGGCCTGACACCAGGGTATATCTTAACAAATACGCGGTAATTGTTCTCCTACCGGCATATGGACCACTCTTTTCCCGCCAAGCGGATTGGTGATCAATACTTTTCCCTGATGATCGTTTACAAATTCACCAATAATCGATGCATTTTTTGCTTCTTCAAAGGTTCTTAGATATTTAAGCAGATCATCGGCAATTTCGGCAGAAACTATTGCCATAAAAACACCTTCATTGGCAGCATATAAAGGGTCCAGACCCAGAATTTCGCAGGCAGCTTTTACCTGATCATCCACAGGAATATTTTCATCCTGAAGTACAATTC
>QNYL01000249.1 GCA_003973375.1 Flavobacteriia bacterium | reverse complement strand
TTTTCCGAGGCACTTTCTGTAAAAATACCCAGCTTTCATGTAGGCCTGATCACTTTTGGAATTCTTTACAATCCAATCTCGGAAATTACAGGAATCCTTATGAATTTTATTTCTAGAAAATTTGAATATCAGGCAGATGATTTTGCCAAATTCCACTATGATAAAAACGAACTGATCTCAGCCCTTAAAAAGCTTTCAAAAAAGAGTTTAAGTAATTTAACACCTCATAAAGCCAGTGTTTTTGTGCATTATTCACACCCAACTTTATTGAATAGGGTTAAAAACCTGATGACAAATTAAAATAAAAGATTTAAATTTGTTTAACAGACATGTTTTTTTAATCGGATTTTTTAAAGAATATGAACTATACAGTAAGCATAGAAAAAGAGAATAAGGAGATAGCCTATCGATATAAAGATATGCTGAAAGATACTTATCAGAACCTCAATAGAGAAGATAAGGTACTGATACGAAATGCCTTTGATCTTGCTGTAGAAGCACATAAAGACCAGCGCAGGAAAACCGGAGAGCCCTATATTTACCATCCCATTGCTGTTGCAAAGATTGTTGCCAATGAGATTGGGCTCGGGGCTAATTCGATAGCTGCAGCACTTTTGCACGATGTAGTAGAAGATACAGACTATACTTTTGATGATATTGAACAACTGTTCGGAAAAACTATTGCGAGGATCGTTAACGGATTAACCAAGATTTCAAGACTTAAAAAGGATAAGGATATTTCTGTTCAGGCAGAAAATTTCAGGAAAATGCTGCTTACGCTGAATGATGATGTGAGAGTGATTTTGATCAAAATCGCCGACAGGCTGCATAACATGCAGACTCTGGATTCAATGCGGGAAGATAAACAAGTTAAAACAGCCTCGGAAACATTGTATATCTATGCTCCGCTGGCGCATCGGCTCGGACTCTTTAATATCAAAACCGAACTTGAAGATCTGGGTTTAAAGTATACCGAACCCGAAGTTTATAATGATATCCTGAATAAAATCGTTGAAAGTAAAGAGGAACAGCAAAAATACATCGACCTTTTCTCTGAACCGATTAAAAAGAGCCTTGATGAAGAGGGCTTTAAATGCGAGATCAAAGGAAGAACAAAATCAATTTTTTCTATTCGGAAAAAGATGCGAAATCAGGGAGTTTCCTTTGAGGAAGTTTACGATAAATTTGCGATCAGAATTATTTATGAATCCATTAAAAAGAATGAAAAATTCAATGCCTGGAAGATCTATTCTATCGTAACCGATTTCTACAATCCTAATCCGAACAGGTTAAGAGACTGGATAACACAGCCTAAATCAACCGGTTATGAATCATTACACACAACGGTAATGGGACCCGGAGGTAAATGGGTTGAAGTTCAGATCCGTTCTACACGGATGGATGAGATTGCTGAAAAGGGATATGCTGCACATTTTAAATACAAACACGGAAATGTAAATGAAAGCGGACTCGAATCCTGGTTAAACAAATTAAAAGATACCCTTGAAAATCCGGATATCAATGCAGTTGATTTTGTAGAGCAGTTTAAATTAAATCTCTATGCCAAAGAGATCTATGTGTTTACCCCTCTGGGAGATATAAAATCGCTGCCCAAAGGCTCAACTCCTATTGATTTTGCTTTTGCTATCCATACAGAAGTTGGAATGCATTGCCGTGGCGCCAAAGTCAATGGAAAACTTGTTCATCTGAGTCATGAACTGAAAAGCGGAGATCAGATTGAAATCATCACCTCTCCTTCGCAAAAACCAAAACTAGCCTGGCTCGATATTGTAAAAACAGCAAGAGCCAAGCAACGCATTAAGAGTATCCTTAAAGAAGAGCAAAAGATCATTGCTAAAGAAGGGAAAGAAATTCTGGTAAGAAAATTAAGGCATCTGAAGATTACATATAATGAGGAAACCATCAACGAACTTGTTAATTTCTTTAATCTGAAGACCAGTTTAGATCTGTTTTACCGAATCGGAAATGGTTCTATTGAAAATCAACAATTAAAAAAATATGCGGCCAAACGCAGTAATGCCTTTGTCAATTTCTTTAAAAGTAAAATAAAAAGAACCAACAATCAGAAAGTTCAGGATAAAAAACACAATGATGATGAGGTAACAGAAAACTACAATATGCTGGTTTTCGGTCTGAATGAGGATAAACTGAATTATACGCTTGCTAAATGTTGCTCTCCGATTCCCGGTGATAAGGTTTTTGGTTTTGTAACCATTAAGGAAGGGATCAAAGTACATAAAACCGATTGTCCGAATGCAGTGAGTATGCAGTCTCAATACGCCTACAGGATCATGCCTGCCAGATGGATTGATTCCACGCAACAGGGCTTTAAGGCTACTCTGAAACTTACCGGTGTGGATAATATGGGGCTGGTAAGTGAGGTTACAAGAGTGATATCTAACAATTTAAGTGTGAATATTCAAAAACTGAACATTTCCGGAAATGAAGGTCTTTTTCAAGGAAGAATAACCGTTGAAGTGAGTAACAACGAACAACTGAACAAGCTTATCAATCAGTTGAAAAAAATTGACGGAATCCATAAGATCATCCGTATGAACGGTTGATAATTTTTTAAATATTTTTCAGATTTCATAGAAAATATGACTTTAAAAACGTAAATTTGTTTTTAAACAAGTAAGCTTCTATCAATGGATGAAACCAACAATCAGGAAATAGTTAAAGCATTCTTTACTAAGTTTTTAGAAAAAAATAATCATCGAAAAACTCCGGAGAGATTTGCTATTCTGCAGGAAATTTACAACAGCGATAAACATTTTGATATCGAATCACTTTATATTGAAATGCAGAATAAAAATTATCGTGTAAGCAGGGCTACTTTATACAATACTATTGAATTATTACTTGAATGCGGACTGGTGAGAAAACATCAGTTCGGGCAAAATCAGTCACATTATGAAAAATCTCACTTTAACAAGCAACACGATCATGTAATTCTTACAGATACCGGCGAAGTTATTGAATTTTGTGACCCACGAATAGAAAATATTAAAAAATCTATTGAAGAGGTTTTCGATATTAAGATCGAAAGTCACTCTTTGTATTTCTACGGAAAAAAGAACAAATAAAATCTATAAAAATTTATTAAATGGTTGATTTATTACTGGGCCTTCAATGGGGCGATGAAGGAAAAGGAAAAATTGTTGATGTATTTACAAAAGATTACGATATCATCTCAAGATTTCAGGGAGGACCTAATGCAGGGCATACACTTATTTTTGACGGGGACAAACATGTTCTCCACACCATACCTTCCGGGATTTTTCATAAAACTGCAAGTAATGTAGTGGGCAACGGAGTGGTTATTGATCCGGTTATCTTTAAAAACGAGATCGATAATCTTTCCGGATATGATATCGATTTTCAAACAAAACTGCTGATCTCTAGAAAAGCACATATTATTTTACCTACCCACCGTTTACTCGATGCAGCTTCGGAGGCACTTAAAGGTAAAGCCAAAATTGGTTCTACTTTAAAAGGAATCGGTCCCACCTATATGGATAAAACAGGAAGAAACGGGATACGTGTTGGAGACCTTGAGTTGAGCAACTGGAAAGAAAGATACAACACACTTACCCGGAAACATCAGAAATTACTCGATTTCTATGGTGTGGATTTGGAATACAACCTTAAAGAGCTTGAAGAAGAGTTTTTTAATGCCATTGAACTTCTAAAATCGCTTACTTTTATTGATAGTGAAGAGTTCTTTAATCAGGCGTTAAGAAATAAGAAGACTATTTTAGCAGAAGGTGCCCAGGGCTCTCTGCTTGATATTGATTTCGGTACTTATCCGTTTGTAACTTCATCTAACACTACCGCTGCAGGAGCCTGTACCGGTTTAGGTGTTGCTCCCAATAAGATCGGTGAGGTTTTTGGTATTTTCAAAGCCTATACCACCAGGGTTGGTTCGGGGCCATTTCCTACCGAATTATTTGATAAAGATGGGGAAACCATGAGTCGTGTTGGAAATGAATTCGGAGCAACTACCGGAAGACCCCGCCGTTGCGGATGGCTTGACCTGGTTGCACTAAAATACTCTGTTCAGATCAATGGTGTTACACAGCTTATCATGATGAAGGCCGATGTACTTTCAGGTTTTGAAACCTTAAAAGCCTGTACTTCCTATATCTATAAAGGAGAAGAAATTCAGCATTTGCCTTACAATATTGAAGAACATAATGTTAAACCTGTTTACACCGACTTTAAAGGCTGGAAAAAAGACCTGACCGGATTAAACGATAAAGCAGATCTTCCAGAAAATTTACTCAGTTATATCAAATATATCGAGGACTATGTGGAAGTTCCTGTAAAGATTGTTTCGGTTGGACCGGACAGAAAACAAACGATCAATCTGTAAAGAACGATAAAATTTACAAAGAGGGTAAAGAAATAGTTAAATCTTGTTTCTTTACCTTTTTTACTTTACAGGATTTGTTTACTTTTGAATAGTATGATTTTATTTAAAAAATTACCTGTTTTTCTTTTTATACTTTTCACCTCCTATTTTTTTGGGCAGGAAGCAAAGAAAATAACGATCGTACATTCCGATAATTCCATTATCGATGAAGAAAAACTTCCCGGAGCCACCATTTTTCTCGGAAATGTTTATATCAAACACGAAGGGATCTCATTAAAATGCAAAAAAGCCGTTCATTACGCCAAAAAAAATTACATCAAAGCTTATGGTAATGTGATTCTCGAACAGGGAGATACCATCAAACAAACCAGCAGTTATACGGAGTACAACGGAAATACTAAAAAAGCGCTTTCTTGGGGAAATGTGCGGATTACTGATCCACAGATGACTTTGACCACTGATACGCTTCGTTTCGACAGAAATAAACAAGTACTCTACTACAGAGACAAAGCTACAATCCGCGACAGCATCAATGTGCTTACAAGCCAGAAAGGGAATTATTATCTGGAAAACAATAAATTTCAGGCCATCTCAAACGTTGTGATCACAAATCCGGATTATATACTTAAATCAGAACATCTCGATTATTACACTCACAACGGTAAGGCCTATTTATACGGCTATACTACCATTGAAAGTGGTGATAATTTTATTACCTGTAACAAAGGCTTTTACGATACTAAAACGGATATATCCTACTTTACAAAAGATGCAAGAATTATCTATAAAAACAGGGAGATCTTTGCAGATAGTTTGTATTACAACAGAAATACAGGCTTTGCTTCGGCCAATAGGAATATTATAATTACCGATACCATCAGCAATGTAGTAATCAAAGGAAATTATGCCGAATACTATGAAAAACAGGACTCTGCCTTTACTGTAGGTCGGGCTCTTGCCATTACCAATACCAATGTTGATTCCCTCTTTATCCACGGAGATACCTTGCTCGTTACAGGTGAACCTAAAAAAAGGATTATCAGGGCTTATCATCATGTGAAATTCTTTAAAAGTGATATGAGTGGTAAATGCGATTCGATACACTCCAACCAGGGAACCGGATTAACTCAAATGTTTGTCAATCCGGTACTTTGGTCGAATGAAAGTCAGATCACCGGAGACTCCATACAACTTTTATCAGACGTAAAGACCGATAAATTAGATAGTCTGAAAGTTTTGCAAAATGCCTTTATTATTCAAAAAGATTCCATAGGATTCAATCAGATTAAAGGAAGAAATATTCTTGGTAAATTTGAAGACAATGACCTCAGAACAGTTCATGTGGTAGGAAATTCTGAGGTGATACAGTTTGTAAGAAATAAAAAAAAGGAACTTATTGGTATTGATAAAAGCTCTTGCAGTT
>QNYL01000178.1 GCA_003973375.1 Flavobacteriia bacterium | reverse complement strand
TGGGATAAAGAAAAAGTATTGCTGGATTCTATTTCTAATCTTTATGAATTGCACAGGGCAGCAACCGATAAGGAAAAGAAAAAAGAAATGTATCATCTAATAGATCAAACCTCACTGGAAGCTTCAAAATATTCTATCGCCAATGAATATGATAAGATGACCGGATCACTTGGAGCTACGGGTACCAATGCACATACCTGGTTTGAGGAAACGGTATATCAGAATAAAATTCCTTCCAATGAGTTGAATAAATGGGCGTTACTGGAAAGTGAGCGTTTTAGCGAACTGGTTCTGCGTTTATTCCACACAGAACTGGAAGCAGTTTACGAAGAATTTAACAGAGGGCAGGACAGCGATGGTCAAAAGATGTTTGCAAAAACTCTTGAAGGCTTATTTCCTACACATCCCTACGGTCAGCAAACTACCATCGGAACATCAGAACATTTGAAGAATCCCTCTATGGTAGCCATTCACAATTATTTTGATAAGTATTATGTGCCGGAAAATATGGCTATTGTTCTTGTTGGAGATCTCGACTATGATAAGACCATTAAGTTACTTGATGATACTTTTGGGAAATTGCCTTCAAAAAGTGTGGAACATCCTGTTCTTCCGGTAGAAAATCCAATAGATGAACCTGTGGTGGAAGAAGTTTTCGGACCTACAAACGAATCTGTTTATGTGGCCTTCAGAACCGGTAAGATCGGAAGTAAAGAAGCGATGATGGTAAAACTTGTAGATATGATTCTGTCTAACAGTCAGGCCGGATTGTTCGATCTCGATCTAAATCAGCAGCAAAAAGTTCAGAGATCGTCTTCGTTTACATTTTTTCAAAATGATTATGGAGTTCATTTTTTAAGTGGTTCTCCTAAATCAGGTCAGCGATTGGAGGAAGTTAAAGATCTGATGCTTTCGGAACTGGAAAAAATTAAGAAGGGAGAGTTTGACGACTGGATGATTGATGCTGTGGTTAATGATCTAAAACTTAGTAGACTAAAACAGTTTGAGTCGGGTACAAGACTGGCTACCGAATACTACAATGCATTTATACATCACCAGAACTGGGCTGATATTGTAGGTGAACTCGACCGGATGAAGAAAGTTTCAAAAAAAGAACTCGTTGATTTTGCCAATAATTTTTATAAGGACAATTATGTAGTAACCTATAAACGCAAGGGAATAGATAAAACCATTTCCAAGGTAGAAAATCCGGGTATTACTCCCGTTCATCTGAACAGAGACAAGCAATCGAAATTTCTGGTCGATTTCAGTAAGATCAAATCAGAAGAACTAAAACCTGTTTTTGTAGATTATAAAAAAGAAATTCACAAATCAAAATTAAAAAATGGAGTTGAAGTATCTTATATTGAAAATAAGACCAATGATCTTTTTAATCTGAACTTTATTTTTGATATGGGCAGTGATAACAATAAAAAATTATCATTGGCTGTGGGTTATCTCGATTTTCTGGGTACGAACAAACTATCTCCTGAAGATGTAAAAAAAGAATTCTATAAACTGGGGATCAATTATGGTGTAAGCGCCGGAAATGACCGTACCAATGTTTACCTTTCGGGATTGAAGGAAAATCTGCCTAAAGGACTCGAATTACTGGAGGATTTATGGGATAATGCCGTTCCCGATCAGGAATCATACGATAAATATGTTGCCAAGATCTTAAAATCAAGAGAAGACGGTAAAACACAAAAAGGTAATATTTTGTGGAATGGTCTTTTTAGTTATGGTAAATACGGGGAGCATTCAAGATTGCGTAACATTTATAATGTTGATGAATTAAAAAGTTTTGACCCGGCTGAACTGGTACAGACCTTAAAGGATATAAAAGATTATAAGCAAAGAATCTTTTATTATGGTAAAGATGTTGATGCTGCCGTAGCTGCAATGAATAAAGATCATAAATTACCCGCTGAATTAAAAGATTATCCTGAACCGGTGGTTTATAAAGAACTGCAAACAGGAGATAAGGTTTATTTTGTTGATTTTGATATGGTACAATCAGAAATGATCTTTGTAGCCAAAGGAGATAAATTCGATGCCGGAAAACTCGCTAAATCCCAGCTGTTCAATACTTATTTTGGCAGTGGATTGTCCTCTATTGTTTTTCAGGAGATCAGAGAGTCAAAATCATTAGCTTATAGTGCTTTTGCTTCGTATTCTGCAGGTAGAAAAGTAAATGATCCCGATTATATCTATGCTTATGTGGGTACTCAGGCCAATAAATTACCTCAGGCTATTGATGCAATGATGGATCTGATGAACAATATGCCGGAAGCTGAAGAGCAATTCAAGCAGGCTAAAGAGGCAACTTTAAAGAAGATTGCTGCTCAGCGCATTACCAAATCGGGCATTTTTTGGAATTATGAGAATTTGAAGAAAAGAGGTATTGATCACGATATCAGAAAAGAGATGTACAAAGCCATTGAAAATATGACTATGGACGATCTGAAATCTTTCTTTAACGAGAATATCAAAGGAGGAAAATATACAGCTTTGGTTATTGGTAATAAAAAAGATATGGATCTGAAAGCCCTGAAGAAACTGGGTGCTGTAAAAGAACTTGATATTGATTATTTGTTCAATTACAAAGATATCAAGGTAAAACAATAGATTAAGACCGTTGCTAAAGGCAATTTTTTGTTCAAATACGACGCCCAAAAAAAATTTAACCCACAGTAAACTATTGTTTATGAGGATTTAAACCTGCCTGACGGCAGGCAGGCTCGCCTTGCTGCGAAGCAGGCTCGCCTTGCTGCGAAGCAGGTTTTTAGAGAAGGATGAAGTTGGGCAAATAATCGCCTTTTTTTTCATAATTCTATATAGTTTTGCAACGGTCTTAGACTGTAAATATTTAAGATTAACCCGATAGGATTGTAAAACGATCTTATCGGGTTTTTTATTGAATAAAAATGTCACGTTTAAACTTAAATATTGACATTTAGTCATCTGATATATAGTTAGATATGTCATTTTGACATATTTTATTTATTGGTATAAGGTTTGAAAAGGACGCTGTAAAAAGGAATTTATGTTAAATATCAAAATATTTAAAAAGATGAAAAGATTAAAATATTTATCAGCAGTTATTTTCTCAACAGCCTTGTTATTTTCCGGATGTTCAAAAGAGAAAAATGATAATGAAAAAACAATTGAAACTCCTAAAGTAGAAAAAACAGCTACTTTAGAAATGAATAAGGACAGTCTTGATACTAAAGTTATTGATGACCTTAAAAAGCAAATCATAAAAAGAAAATTAAAGCTTACAACAGAAGCTCTTTCCATTATTGGTGAAACACGCTCTTTATTACAGGATATCAATAATTCAAAAAAAGAAGAGGCGATCAACAAAGGAAAAGAATTGATAGGAAGTCTTGAGATCTTACTCGCGAAAGATCCTGATCTGGCCTTGATTCCTGTTGATGTAAATTATCAAAAGGATGAATTGATTACTGATGTAGAAACAGTAAGAAAAACTGCAAAACTTGCCAAAGAAGCTATGAAGAAAGGTTATTATCAGCTTGCAGGTGATCTGCTAAAAGGAATCAGGAGTGAAATGATTATTAATACCTATCTCATTCCAACAGCTACTTACCCGGATGCGATCAAGCTGGCAGTAAAAGCGATTATTCACGATGAGAATGAGGAGCCGAATAAAGCGGCAATGAATGAGGGTAAAGTTGAACGACTACTTATGAATCAAGTGAGTCAATACGATGTATTAGATAACATGATGGAAGTAGAAAACTCTTTTAATCTTGGAGATGTGAAATATAACTGGGCGAAACAAATGTACCAAGTGATGATTGGGAATTTTTGGGTGCCAGAAAAAGTTTCTGGACTGACGGATGATGCGACGGTTTACAAACAACAACTTTCGCCCGCGGAAAGACGAGCCTACAAAGGAATTATCTCATTTTTGACATTTCTAGACTCGCTACAAACAGTAAATTTGCCGAATTTTTCCGACTACATCACTAGTTCAGATGTAAATTTGATTTTATCAATTCAGTCTTTTCAGGAGGCGATTCACTCGCAGTCTTACACGACAATCTTAGAAACCGTAGTAGACGCCAAGGAAAGAGAAGAAATTTACTATTTTTGGCGAGATGATGAATATCTTTTAAAGCGAAATAAGTTTATTGGCGACATTTATCAGAAATTTATTGACGATCCGAGCGACAGAAATTTTTTCGCGGGAATTATTGGGAATTTTTTGCTGGAAAGCCTGTATTTTTACAACGGATTCGCTTTTTTTGACACCTTGGCGTACAACTCAAAAATGATTGCGACTGGACGAATGATTAATTATATTCGCCGAGATGAGTTGACGCATGTGGCGATTTTCGCGAATATTATGAAAGAAATTAAAAAAGAGTTTCCTGAAATGTGGGATGAAAAGTTGATTAACGAAATGTTTACGGAAGCGGTTAATCAAGAAATTGAGTGGACACATCATATTTTGGGCAACGATATTCCGGGGATTTCCAAAGAATCAACTGTCAAATATACCAAATATCTCGCGAATACGCGTTTGGCAATGTTGAATATGCCACCACTTTATCCTGATGAAATGACCAATCCGTACAAACATTTGGAAGCAATGGCTGATAATAATTCGGAAAAAACTAACTTTTTTGAATCAACCGTGGTAAATTACACGCAATCAAGTTCGATGAAAGGAACTTGGGATTTCTAAATTGCAATTTTCGCGGGATTTTCTACACTCGCTTTGATGTTAGAATGGTTAGTTTTTGCGCTTTTGGCGAGTTCTGGGAATGGTGATTTAACACCAGGAGAACTAACTTTGCCTAAAATAGAAATTCTCCAACCAGCCAAAATCCCGCGAAAAAATGCGGACAAGGTGGCACCAAAATTACTTAATAACGAAAAATCAGCTGTTTTGGCTATTGATATGGGAACAGGGAAAATGCTTATTTCTAAACGAGCGAATCGCCCGCAAGAAATTGCTTCTCTAACCAAATTAATGACCGCTTTGATAATTTTAGAAAATCACGATTTGGACGAAGTAGTAACGATTCCGCTCAAAGCGACTGAAGTTATTGGCGCCAAAGCAGATTTTTACCAATATGAAAAAGTGACGGTTAAAACTTTGCTGGAAGCGGCGCTGATTCCGTCTGCCAACGACGCGGCTATGGCGCTGGCGATTTTTGATGCGGGGACAGAGGCAAATTTTGTCAAAAAAATGAACGCCAAAGCCCGCGAATTGGGACTAAATTCTGCGAAATTTTATAATCCAACTGGTTTAGATCATTACGATGAAGTCAATGACAAATGGGTTGGGAACAAAATGTCCGCTCGCGATTTGGCGACTCTGGCTAAACTGGATTTGCGGAACGATTTTTTTCGCGAAACTGTCAAAAAGAGAAATTTCGCGGGAACTTCGGTGGACGGGCAATTTTTCCACGAAAAACCATCGACGAATCAACTTTTTGACACATTTTTGAACTTAAAAGGAGTTAAAACTGGCTACACTGAACTCGCGGGGCAATGCTTCATCTCGTTAGGGGAAACTGATGACGGCAACGACATTTTGACGGTTGTCCTTGGATCGCCAGACCGCTTCGGCGAAACTAAAAAATTATTATCGTGGATTTACGATTCGTTTGTTTGGGAGTAATCTCGCGAAATTTCTAAACTTTCCCACCACGCGCAAACACAACCGCTTTTACATTTTGAAATCCCGCGAATTTTAGTGTTTTGGCGGCGGCGTCAAGTGTTGATCCGCTGGCGACGACATCGTCAATGAGGATTATTTGTTTGTTTTTGAGGGAATCAAGGTCTTCCAAACACCCCCTCCTGCTAGGCGGGGG
>QNYL01000090.1 GCA_003973375.1 Flavobacteriia bacterium | reverse complement strand
TGCTGTAAGCGTTATACCAAGCAGGAATAAGTTGTTGTTCTTTTCTTTCATCAGAGTTGTAATTTACAGATACATATTTATCAAAGCCTCGTAAAGTTCCTGTTTACCGCTGATCTGTTTCGGCTCACCGTTCTTTGAAGCAATTCTATGCAGATCTTCCAATGTAAGCTTTCCATTTTCAAAATCTTTCCCGTTTCCGTTGTCAAAACTCGCATAGCGTTCGTTTCTCAGCTTCAGATAATCAGAATTCTTTAGCATTTCATCGGCTACCATAAAGGCACGGGCAAAAGCATCCATTCCTGCAATATGAGCGATAAAAAGATCTTCCCCATCGGTAGAATTTCTTCTTACTTTCGCATCAAAATTGATTCCTCCGTGTTGAATTCCTCCGGCTTCATTAATTACCAGCATTGCTTCTACAAGCTCATAAACATTGATCGGGAACTGATCGGTATCCCAGCCATTTTGATAATCACCACGATTGGCATCAATACTGCCCAGAACATTACTGTTGGCTGCTACCTGCAGTTCATGCTGAAAAGTGTGTTGTGCCAAAGTAGCGTGATTTACTTCAATATTTAAGGCAAAATCATCCATAAGGTCGTATTCGCGTAAAAAACTGATCACCGTGGCCGAATCGAAATCGTATTGATGTTTAGAGGGCTCCATCGGTTTGGGTTCGATAAAGAACTTCCCTTTAAATCCGTTCTTCCTCGCGTAATCTTTCGCCATATGTAAAAAACGGGCCATATGGTCCAGCTCTTTTTTCATTTTGGTGTTGAGTAAACTCATATATCCCTCACGGCCTCCCCAGAACACATAGCCTTTTCCACCAAGAGCGATGGTAGCATCAATGGCATTTTTGATCTGAGAACCGGCGTAGGCCACCACATTAAAATCAGGATTTGTGGAAGCGCCGTTCATATAACGCGGATTGGAAAAAACATTGGCTGTACCCCAAAGCAATTTCACACCGGAAGCTTCCTGCTTTTGTTTGGCATATTCTACAATGGTCTGAAGTCTTTTTTCAGATTCAGCAACTGAGCTTCCTTCAGCTACCAGATCAGTATCGTGAAAACAGTAATAAGGCGTCCCCAGTTTGGTAAACACTTCAAAGGCAGCATCCATTTTATCTTTAGCCTGCTGAAGAGGATCCTGAGATTCCAGCCAGGGCATAGGACGGGTTCCTGATCCGAAAGGATCGCCACCGGTTCCGCAAAAAGAATGCCAGTAAGCTACCGCAAATTTGAGATGTTCTTTTAAGGTTTTACCATTTACCACTTTATTCTCATCGTAATAACGAAAAGCCAAAGGGTTTTTAGATTCTTTTCCTTCAAACTGAATTTTGTCAATTCCTTTAAAATATTCCTTATCGCCAATTAATGCCATAGTATTTGATTTAATGATTGATTTATTATTAAAGTATTTTTTTAAGTTCTTTTTCCCACAAATTATATACTTCCAGATATTCTTTGTGGTTATTTTTTACAGGTTCTATACTTGCTATTCTTTCCAGCCTGGAGAAGGCTTCTTTTTCGGAAGAATAATATCCAGTTCCAATTCCTGCACCCAATGCAGCACCTTTTGAGCCATCGGTATTGTACAGTTCAACCGGAGTTTGTGTAAGATCAGCCAGCGTTTGTCTGAAGAGTTTGCTTAAGAACATATTGGCATTTCCCGCACGGATAATTTTCGGATCGATTCCTGTAGTTTCCATGATCTTTAATCCGTAATAAAAAGAAAAAACAATGCCTTCCTGAGCTGCCCGCAGCAGATGTTTTTGTTCATGCCGGTTAAAATTAAGATTGTAAAATCTGGCTCCGGGATTCTTATTGTCCAGTATGCGTTCAGCACCATTTCCAAAAGGAAAGATCAGTAAACCATCTGATCCGATGGGTGAATTTTCGGCCAGTTGATTCATTTCTTCATAGGTTAGGCCGGGGGTGATGTTCTTTTGCACCCATGAATTTAAAATACCGGTTCCGTTGATGCAAAGTAAAACGCCCAAACGCTTTTTTTCAGAAGTGTGATTTACATGGGCAAAGGTGTTGACCCTTGATTGCGGATCGTAAGTGAGCTTTTCACTGATCCCGTAAACTACTCCCGATGTACCTGCCGTGGCGGCAACTTCTCCGGGTTCAAATACGTTCAGGGAAAGCGCATTATTGGGTTGATCTCCTGCGCGATAGGTAACTTTTGTTTTTTCTGAAAGCCCCAGTTCTGCGGCAACTTCCTTTAACAGATTTCCCTGATCTGAAAAGGTATCTACAATATCCGGAAGCAGTTTTTTATCGATGCCGTACAGATCTAAAAGAGGTTCGGCAAGATCATTCTTCTTAAAATCCCACAGAATTCCCTCTGAAAGTCCGGAAACAGTAGTTTTAATTTCTCCGGTTAAGCGATAAGCGATATAATCGCCCGGGAGCATGATCTTATAGATCTTTTTATATATCTCCGGTTCGTTATCCTTAACCCATTTTAATTTAGAAGCGGTGAAATTTCCGGGAGAATTTAAACAATGTCCGAGGCAAAATTCCTCACCGAGTTCATTTAGGGCAAGATTACCAATCCCCACAGCCCTGCTGTCGCACCAAATGATCGATTCCCGAACGGGATTTCCTTCCTTATCAATAGCAACGAGTCCGTGCATTTGATAAGAAATACCAATAGCTCCGATCTGTTCTTTATCAACAGAAGAACTTTCCATGATCTGAAGTACAGCCATTTTAAGATTCTTCCACCACATTTGCGGTGATTGTTCTGCCCAGCCGGGTTCAACGGCATGGATCGACATTTCTTGTTTTGGATATTGTGCCGTAGCCGATAATTTACTGTCGGCACCATTGATAAGGCTTACTTTAACTGAAGAACTGCCCAGATCTATTCCAAGTAAATGCATTTAAGATAAATAATTATAATTAAAGGTCCGTACTGACCTATAAAAATAGAATAATAATTTTAAATGAATCTGTTATTGATTCAGATTTTTTTTAAAAAGGAAAACCCGTAAATGAGACTTTTTACGGGCTTTCGGGAATTATTGCTATTGTAATTGGTTATTTTATTCTGTCAAAGCTTTTCATTGGCCAGATTGGCCAGTTCTGAACGCTCTCCTTTTTCCAGTTTAATATGTGCAAATAAGGAGTTTCCTTTTAACCGGTCAATCAGGTAGGTCAGGCCATTACTTTGTTCATCCATATAGGGAGAATCAATTTGATGGATATCACCTGTAAAAACGATCTTGGTGCCTTCTCCTGCTCTGGTAATAATGGTCTTTACCTCGTGAGGAGTCAAATTTTGTGCTTCATCTACTATAAAATAGGCATTGGAAAGACTTCTTCCTCTGATAAAGGCCAGGGCGGTAATGGTCAGTGCTCCCGATTCTTCAAGATCTTTTAAAGCCCTGCTTTTTTTCTCATTGGCTTTAAACTGGTTTTTGATAAAATTTAGATTATCCCACAGGGGTTGCATATAGGGTGATATTTTATCTTCGGCATCACCCGGTAAAAAACCAATTTCCCGGTTGCTTAGCGGAATAATTGGTCTTGCCAGAATGATTTGATCGTATTTATTCTTTTGTTCCAGAGCTGATACAAGAGCCAGAAGGGTTTTACCTGTTCCTGCCACACCTTCTAGTGCCACCAGTTTGATCTCATCATTCAATAAGGCGTTTAAACCAAAGGTTTGCTCGGCATTTCTGGGTTTTATACCGTAAACATATTTTTTCTCAACTTTTTCCAGTTTATCGGTCTCACCGTTATATCTGGCCAGTACAGAACTGGTACAGTTGTTCAGAATATAATATCCGTTGGAAATTTTTTGTCCGTTAAGTATACCATTTTCCCGGATCATATTTTTCTGGTAGATTCTTTTAATCACATCGGCATCAATATTGTCTAAAACAGAAGATTTATTAAAATTATTAAGATCCTTAACTTTTCCGGTTTCGTAATCTTCTGCCGTTAAACCGAGTGCTTTTGCTTTGATCCTCAGGTTGATATCTTTGGTAACCAGAACAACTTTAACTTTTTTATTCTCATTCTTCAGTGTAATGGCTGCATTGATGATCTTATGGTCGTTCTTTTCTTTTTTATAGATCTCTTCCGCATCTATATCCAGATTGGGTGTGAACATCACCACTTTGATCTTCCCTTTATCCTCGCCCAGTGAGATCCAATCATTGAGTCCTTTCTTTCCTGAGAGTTTGTCGAGAAACCTGATCACTTCTCTTGCTTCGTAATTTTTAGTGTCGTTTCCAACCTTAAATTTATCGAGTTCTTCCAATACAGTGATCGGAATAGCGATGTCATTTTCTTCGAAATTAATAATAGAATTGTGATCAAAAAGCAGAACAGAAGTGTCCAATACATAGATTTTGGACTTCGTTGAGGTTTTTCTCATATCAATGAATTTTTTAAAAAGGTAAAAAAAAATTCTTTTTAATGCATCATTGCTTTTTTAATTGTAAACTATTTTATTAACAATTCAGAATTTCGGCAACGGAGTTTTATCAGATTGATTTTAAAGTTTCTAATGCCTTTTTTACGCTGTCAATATGGATGAATGTAATAAGGAGTCGTAAGCCTTTTTTGGTTTCCTTTTCTTTTATTACGCATTTTTTACTGTTCGTTTGAACATATTTCAGGATTTTAGAGAAGTTTTCTGTCATGTAGAATTCACTTTGCTGATCAGAAATAAAATATCCGATCATTCTTTTTTGTTTCAGAATAACACGTTCCATCCCCAGCCGTTTGGCCTCCCATTTTATTCTTACACTGTCCAGTAGATCAACCACCTGAGTAGGAATATCCCCAAAACGATCTGTCATTTTTTCTTCAAATTTTTTTAATTCCTCCTCCGAATTCAATTCACTTAGCTCTTTGTACAACTGTAATCTTTCCGAAATGATACTGATATAATCATCGGGGATCAGGATTTCAAAATCAGTATCGATCTGGACTTCTTTTACAAAATCTTTTTTCTTTACCGCCTCGTCTTTATAAAGTGCTTTGAATTCATTCTCTTTGAGTTCTTCAATGGCTTCACTTAATATTTTTTGATAGGTATCAAAACCAATATCATTGATAAATCCGCTTTGTTCCCCTCCCAGGAGATCTCCGGCACCTCTTATTTCAAGGTCTTTCATGGCGATATCGAGTCCGCTACCCAGTTCAGAATGCAGTTCGAGGGCCTGAATTCTTTTCCGTGCCTCATCGGTCATCATATGATACGGGGGCGTGATAAAATAACAAAAGGCTTTTTTGTTGGATCTTCCAACTCTTCCACGCATCTGATGCAGGTCACTTAGCCCGAAATTATTGGCATTGTTGATAAAAATAGTGTTGGCATTGGGAATATCAAGCCCACTTTCTATAATGGTTGTAGAAACCAGCACATCAAATTCATTATTGATAAAGGCCAGCATCATTTTTTCGAGTTTCTTTCCGTCCATTTGGCCGTGGCCGATACCGATTTTGGCATCGGGTAACAGGCGTTGTATCATTCCGGCTACTTCTTTGATGTTTTCTATCCGGTTGTGAATAAAGAAAACCTGCCCGCCTCTTGAAATCTCATACTGAATCGCATCCCGTATGATGTCTTCGCTAAATCTGATCACATGGGTTTCGATAGGATGCCGGTTGGGAGGAGGTGTTTTGATCACCGAAAGGTCTCTGGCAGCCATCAATGAAAATTGTAAGGTTCTTGGTATTGGGGTTGCCGTTAGAGTAAGCGTATCAACATTTTCTTTGATGGTTTTAAGTTTGTCTTTTACGGCTACTCCGAATTTTTGCTCTTCATCGATAATGAGTAATCCCAGATCTTTAAAGATCACTTTCTTATTTACCAGCTGATGTGTACCGATGACCAGATCCACACTACCGTCTGCAAGTCCTTTAAGGATC
>QNYL01000149.1 GCA_003973375.1 Flavobacteriia bacterium | reverse complement strand
TTCAGCCAGCAGTTTATGAGCCTTGTTGGGTTTGACTTCGAGCAATTGTCGTCTTCTTTTGTTGTAAAAATCGAGAACAAGCTCCGGATTTTTATTCCATCCGTAAGGAGAAGCCACTTCCATAACATCATGTCCTTCCCATAAACCTCCTGAGTCTCTGAAAGTTTTGATTCCGCTTTCAGCACTGACTCCGGCACCACTAAGTACCACAATATTTTTCATGGTATTTTTTTTAGAATTAAATATTTCATAAATTTAGTGACAAAGTTTTGAAAAACCTGAAATTATGAAATTAAATGTATTTTTGAAGTTCAATGGGATATAACTTTTTAAAGGGCGTTGAATTTGGTATTCAATAAAGGATTACAAAAAAACGATTAATAAAATAAGAATTAAAGTAAAAATGGAAGAAAAAAAATATAAGGTAACAGGGCAGGTTCAACTGAAAGGAATTGAAACCAAAGAAGTTTATAAAGATGCCAAGAAAGAGCTAAAAAAAGTACGTAAAAAGATCGCTAAAATACAGAATACGATGTACGCTCATGGTAAATACAGTGTCCTGATCTGTTTTCAGGGAATGGATACTGCCGGTAAAGACAGTTTGATCCGTGAGGTCTTTAAAAGTTTTAATACCAGAGGAATCAATGTTTCCAGTTTTAAAACCCCTTCAGAAGCTGAATTGAACCATGATTTTATGTGGAGACATTATTTACGGCTTCCCTCCCGAGGACGCTTTGGAATCTTTAACCGTACACATTATGAGAACGTTCTTGTTACACGGGTGCATCCTGAATATATTCTGGGAGAGAATATTCCGGGTATTGATGATGTGAACAAGATTGATGATGAATTTTTCCATCGCAGAATGGAACATATTAACAATTTTGAGTCGCACTGGGCAGAGAACGGAATGATTATTTTTAAATTCTTTTTGAATCTTTCAAAAGGAGAGCAAAAGCATCGTTTGTTAAGGCGATTGGAGCTTGAAGAGAAGAACTGGAAATTCTCGGCAGGCGACCTGAAAGAGCGGGAGCTATGGGATAAATACATGTATTGTTACGAGGATATGCTAAACAGGACTTCCAAACCACATGCGCCCTGGTACATCATTCCGGCAGACGATAAGCCATCAGCACGTTTGCTCGTTGCTAAGATCATTCTGGATAAACTCAAAGAATATAAAGATATTGAAGAGCCTGAGCTCGATGCTAAAACCAAAGAAAATCTCGATAAGTATAAAAAAATGCTTGAAGAGGAATGAATATGGTTTGGTGATGTAGTGAAGTAGTGTGCAGTGACTTGGTGATACAGTGATACAGTGATGCGCCTGCTGAGCGAAGGCGGGGTAATTTGGTATTGAAAACAGGATGACAGATGTTTTATTTTTAAATCATTACATAATCAAATCATTACATCACTACCCCATTTTCTTATTCTTAAAAACGCATAGCCACCTTTACATTCAGTACCCTGCCACTAAGATAATTAGGGACTGCCAGCATGCGGTTAGAGGAAATATCTCGTACCCAGGTGTTGGTAATAGAATTTTTTACATCGAACATATTAAACAGTTCAATACCGGCAGATAACTCTTTAAATCTTCTAAGCCATGGTTGACTTGAAGGATTGTTAAGATCGACAAAAATATAGGATAGGCCTATATCCGACCGGAAATAATCTTTTAAACGATACTGGTACAAATAGGGATCGGCATAAGAGGGAGAACCTCCGGGTACACCGGTATTGTAAACCATATTCAGATACATTCTCAACTTAGGTACATTGGGTACATAATCCTGAAAAAGTATGGCAAATTTTAATCGCTGATCGGTTGGGCGGGAAATATATCCTCTATTATCAATATTTTCCTTGGTGAGCAAATATCCAAAACTGAACCAGGATTCTGTACCGGGTACAAATTCACCATACCAGCGCAGATCAAAGCCGGTAGCATAGGCCACAGCATTATTCCTGGCGCGATATCTGATCCTTACATTATCAATGGTAAACGGGTTAACATCGGTAAGATGTTTGTAGTAGGCTTCGGTGGTAAGTTTAAATGGGCGTCCCCACATTTTAAAACTGTAATCGTTACCCAATACAATATGCAGGGATTTCTGGGCTTTCACTTCGGGATGTACAATGCCTAAAGAATCACGAAGTTCCCTGTAAAAAGGAGGTTGCGTATAGTAACCGCCCGAAAGTCTGAAGATCATATCCTTACCCCAGTCAGGTTTTATAGAAAATTGCGCTCTCGGACTGATGATCACGTGATTCTCTGTTTCAAAATCCTTTGAACTGATACTCCAGTACTGAGATCTTACCCCAAGATTAAACCATATTGTATGATCATTGATAAAGGTTTTTTTGCTCCACTGGGCAAATCCTGAAATACGATTGGTTTTAACTGTATTTTCGGCTTTTACCCGGGTGTACGGAACAATTGGTCCCGTATAGGGTTCATAAGGTTCATCATTCTTAGGGTAGAGGTAAGGTGGCCTAATGGAAAAGCCTGCCGAATCGATTACCTGCCATTCATTGATCCTGTCTTTGATGTCTTCTGTCTGATATTTAATTCCTACTTCAAAAAGATTATTGTTGAGTTTATAATCAAATTTCAGAGCAATATTACTGATGTTTGCATTCAGGTTATTTCTTGCATGATCCAGCTGAGAGCCAATTCCCTGAATTAATTCCGGTGCTCCGAAATCTTCCGATCCCAAATCATTGTTCGCATTTCCAAGTCCGTAAGCGGCAAGGATATCATAATATTCATTTTCCTGTGTATTGTAAACGGAGGTCGTCAAGGATATGGTCATCCGGTCGTTAGGCAGATAAATACCTTTTAAAGCTCCGAAAAGAGTTTGATACTCATCGTTCTCATTACCCTCATAATGCACTACCAATACCTTGGGGTCAAATACAGATCCGAAGTTTGTTTTACGGGTTATAGGAGTGAAATCATATCTGTTTTTAGCATAATTCCCCAGGAATTCTAATATAAACTTATTATTTAATTGATAGGATATAAAAGTCTGTACATCAGTAAAACTGGGATTAAAATTTGTTTCAATATCCTTAGAGTTTACAAACAGGCTGTTGTTTCGGTACCGCATCCCGATCATGGCGTGCAATTTGTCTTTGGCAGCAGTTCCTTCCACTGTGGTACTGGCTCCCAGAAGGCTGGCTTCAAGTCTTGCACCAAAATGTTGCGGTGTTCTGTAGGTGATGTCTAAAACAGACGACATCTTATCGCCGTATTTAGATTGAAATCCACCGGGTGAGAAACTTACCTTTTGAGTCATATCCGGGTTTACGAAGCTGAGTCCTTCCTGTTGTCCGGATCTTATCAGGAACGGGCGATAGACCTCGATACCATTTACATAGACCAGATTCTCATCAAAATTACCTCCTCTTACATTGTATTGTGTGCTCAGTTCATTGTTAAAGTTTACGCCGGGTAGGCTTTTTAAGATCCCTTCTACACCCTGATTGGCACTGGGAATATTTTTAATCTGTTCCGTTTTGATATTTGTGATTCCTTCAGCCTTTTCTTTTTCATCTTTTACAATAACTTCTTTGATCTCTTCCGTTTTTGGCTGAAGTACGGGTGAAAAATTAAGTGTTCTTCCGGCCGGGATCCTAAACGATCTTTTATAGGTCTGGTAAGAAAGATGCCTGAAAATTATACTGATTTTAATATCTGAAGGTACTTTTAAGGTGTAAAAACCGTTTTTATCGGTTGCCGTTCCGTTTTTACCGTTTGTTACGGAAACATTCTCTATAAAATCTCCGGAAGTATTTTTTACATAACCCTTGATCACGGCAGTCTGAGCTGCAGAGATCTCAAATAGGAGTAGAAGGATCAGGGGAAGAAACTGCCTTGTTTTCAAGATTTGAATTTTTTAGTAAAATGAGCCGTATAAGTTGTTTTGTTGTTCACATTATCGGTAACCACTACTTTTAAAGTGTGTTCGGAATTTTCAAAATTATAATCGTTAAAATTATAAACCAGTTTACTGTTCTTTGGGTCGTATTCCATTAAGATCCATCTGCCGTCAATCTCTCCTCTGTAGGATTTTATTCCCGATCCTTTATCAGAAATACGTACGATTAGATAATCTTTTTTATCGAGATTTTGATTGTTTTTAAAATTATGTGCAAATATTTTAGGGTTCTCATAATCAGTAACTAAAGTATAATTTCCTAAAGTCTTTGTGTAAGTATATAGTTGATTGCCTTTATGATGAGTAGTACTGTAATAATACCTTCCGGTACTGTTCTTACGGGCGATGTACATATGTTTTATTTTTTCAGAAGGATATTTTGAAACATTAAAATACAGGGTAAAGTTTTTATGAACCGGAACTTGCGGGTTATGGAGGTAAGCCACACCATTTTTAAATTTATAATCGAAATAAAAATTATCATAAAAGATATTTTTAGGAAAAACAGCTGTGATCATACTGTCTTTAATGATATTGGTTTTATTTGTCCAGAAATAGTAAGGTGTTTTTTTAAGTTTTTTAGGGTAAAGAATACTGTCTTTTTTTCCCTGTATAGGTATGATCAGATGGGTCTTATTCCCTTTAAAATCACGTGCAGTGATCTTGATACGGTATTCCAGACTGTCTTTTATATTTAGGAAACCTCTGTTTATCAATCTGTTATAAATACTAAGTTTGTTATTTGGATCTACAAAGCATTTTTGTATCCGCTGTTGTTTTTTTATAAAACGGGCATAATCAATAAAATCGTTGATGTATCTCAATTCAGCAAAAGAAAAAGTTTTCATGGTATAACCAAAAACCTTTTTTCCGTTGACTTCCATTGTGAGATTGTATATGCCATTATTATTCAAAGCACCATCCATTTTATCGGTTGAATTCACACCAATTCCAATCTTACCGTAGGCGTAGATCTTATTGGCCAGATAATTACCGTTTTTTTGTTGTTTGATGATCAGATCGATATGATTTGCCGACTGATTTACCTGAGAAGTATCATTTTTTGAGTAAGCTACCGCATTGAAAATTCGGGGTTTTTTATGATCGGGAATATCAATTCCAAAAAGCATAGGGTTGATAGGTTTTGCTTTTACATCTCTGATCTCAAAATGCAAATGAGGCCCTCCGGAACTTCCGGAATTTCCACTGAAAGCGATTTGCTCTCCTTTTTTTACCTTAAGTTCTGAACTTTTCGGATAAAGCTGAATTACAAAGCTTTTCTTTTCGTATTGTTTTTTCTTTACATAGGCCTCAATTTCAGGAGCAAATTTCTTTAAATGACCATATACAGTTGTGTAACCGTTTGGGTGTGTAACATAGAGCGCTTTTCCATAGCCCCAGAGAGAAACCTTGATCCTTGAAACATATCCATCTGCGGCAGCAACAACCTTTAAACCGGTGGTCTGCTGTGTTTTGATATCGAGCCCGGCATGAAAGTGATTGCTTCTCAGTTCACCAAATGATCCCGATAAAACCAATGGAATCTTCATCGGATTGATAAAATAATCAGTAGGATACTTTTTTTGTGAGAACCCCAGATTAATCACCATTAAAGATAACAAAAACAACCTCTTATTTTTCATAGTGTGCTAAAGTAATAATAAGAGCCCATACAAAAAAATAATTTTTTTAAACTGTTAGGCATTAGTTTGTTATCTTAAAATCGTTGATTATTTAATAAAAGAGTTGTTTTATTGTTTAATGTGTGTTAAATTTGTTGCAAATGTATGATTCTTTGAATTGATGAATAATCTATCACAAATAGTTGATCTGCTTGATTCTAATGTATCTGAGTTGCTGTTGAAGAATGAAAATTTAATTAAAGAAAATATTTCATTAAAGCTGCAAAATGAGGATTTGATGTCGGAGATCGCAAGCCAAAAAGCTTATATTAGTGATTTAAAAGA
>QNYL01000011.1 GCA_003973375.1 Flavobacteriia bacterium | reverse complement strand
AATGCTTAGAAAGTCTGTTATATTAAGCCAATCTTTCCGGCTACGTCCTCCGTGACATTCGGTATACACATACGGTTTATTTCGCTCTGCTGATTTTTGATACATTTTATATTGTGATATGAATTCTTTTCGGTCTTAACTATTCAATTTTTATTTTAAACTTCTTTCCTTTTTTATAGATTTCAATTGTTTTCTTATCAGAATTGTACGCCCAGTTATCAGCTCCCGCAATATTTTTAGGGGCTTGCTGACTTTTTATTAAAAAAACAAAATCTTCTTTACTACCCGAATCTACTCTTATTGTTTTGTCATTACAAACGATTTCAATATCTCTGTAAGCAATACCTTCGTCAATGGGACGATGATAAATCAATGTATTCTCCTGAGTAGACGGATAGATCAAAAAGGCAGTTTTTCCTTTCATCAACCTATTTCCAACAACAGGCTTGTCCGTATTGATTTCAACAGGGATTATTGCTCCTGCTCTGATAAATAAAGGAGCTTGTTTTAACGAATATTCTTTTGTGATCTGACTGCCTCCCTCGTATCTTTTCCCGGTCCAGAAGTCGATCCAGTTGTTGCGCAAAGGCAATCTGAAAGCTACTTTAGAAGTATCTGACGTGATTGCTTTAAAGAAAATATCATTGCCCAACAGATGACTTTCCTGCTTTAAAGAAACATTTTTCAATAACGACCCTCCATGCAAGTGTGCATCAACTATTGTACTGAACATATAAGGACTTAACATATTATGCAACAGCACGTAATATCTGTAAATAGATGTAGTTTCTTCATCGTGATACCACGGCAAATGATTGGTAAATGCACCATTTTGCCCTCCATTGATCATACAGGCTGTCATGGCTCCAAATTGTGCATAACGGATCAATTGTTCTTTTGTAGGAGGAGCTCTAAAAAAACCACCAACCTCACATGCTAAGGCTCCGTAACCTTCTTTGGCAGAAGTATAGATATTATTAATTTGTAACTTTAAACCTTTATAATTACCACTGAAATCACCACACCAACCAAGCCCTAATTTATCGATAGCGGCTGCAAAACCACCCTGATGAGTAAATGGTCTTGCCAAAGTTATTCCTGCCGGGTTTCT
This sequence comes from Flavobacteriia bacterium, assembly GCA_003973375.1. Classification (GTDB taxonomy): domain Bacteria; phylum Bacteroidota; class Bacteroidia; order Flavobacteriales; family Flavobacteriaceae; genus Namhaeicola. The sequence continues at coordinate 4,806 of QNYL01000011.1, read as the reverse complement.
GGTTTTAACATAATCATACATGGCATCGTAATAATATTTTTTAAATTCTCTCAAAGGAATCTTCCCTATGGATGTTGTTATAAAACCTTCTCCCTTTTTCTCATCTTCATCATTTTCGAAATTCCCAAAATACTGTTCTCCCTGATCTACTTTAAAACCGTAAACATTTTTTCTAAAAACCTTATCTAATTTTTTATACCACCATTTCACAGCTTCAGGATTGGTAAAATCTATATGAACTCCTTTTCCTTTCCACCACGTTGAAGGCTTTCCGTTATTTACCACGTATTTTTTCCGGATTACATAATCATAATCAGGTGATCTTTTTACCGGAACATCAGCAGATTCATAGTTGACACATCCTGTTAACCACAAAATAACCTTAACCTGTTCGTCTTCAAATGATTCTAACATTTTATCCGGTTCCGGATACCTTGCTTTATCCCAGTTAAAGTCGTTATAACTTTCCGACCACGGACTATCAATAATAATCCCGGAAACAGGAATTTGATGCTTTTTGTACAGGGAAACCAATTCTAATGCTGCTTCCTGTGTATTCCTGTTATCTTCCCAGACAATATGTCCGAAGGCCCATTTAGGAACAATGGCTGTTCTTTTATTTTGACCACTGACGAATTGAGTACAAAAGGAAAATAAAACAATGTAAAATACTAGTGCAAATTTTTTATTCATTTTAATTCTTTTTAGTTCTTTCTTTTAAGGATTATTGCCAGCCCTTGATTATTTCCGAGTTTAAAATCCAACTGCGTATCTTTATGAACCTCAATCTTTTTAACAGAGACCTTTGTAAGCGTTTTTAAATTCGGGTCATCCTGAAAAATAATGGCGGTATACACTGCATTCTCATCTAAAAAATCAAATTTAATCGATACTTCCCTCTCCTTATCTGTTAAAGAGCCAACAAACCAGTTCTTACCATTTTTTCTTGCAATGCTTGCAAAATTACCCGGCTCTCCTTCCAGCACTTTTGTATCTTCCCATACTGTGGGCAATTCATCATAAAATTGCAAATCGGGAATTTCCCGTAATACTCTTGTGGAGTTTCCTGCTCCTCCTTTCTTCTGTGGCGAGGCTTCCGGACGGTCGTACCAGAAAACAAACTGCCACGGACTGTAAATTAATATCGCCTTTGCCATTTGCGAAACATGAGAACCCATTTTTTTATCTACACGTTCGGCAAAATAACAGTTGGTATGATCGGCTGCGCCGGCAAGCATTCTGGTGAATAGTGTTTTTAAAACCTGATGATTATCCGGACTTTCTTCATCCCCCCTTACTCCTTCCTGTGTCATCAGATTCGGATAAGTTCTCGAAAAACCTGTAGGCCGGTATTCATCGTGAATATCTACCATCAGTTCATTTTCTGCAGCTTTTTTAACCGCATTGTGCAACCAGCGTGTTGCTTTTTGGGAACCCACATTGACAAATCCGTATTTCACTCCTTTTATTCCCCATTTTTTATACAAGGGAAGGATCTTATCGATCTGTGTATCCAGAGCATTCTGATTGACATATAAAATAATACCTATCCCTTTTTTAGCGGCATAATCGATTATACCATGCAGATCCAGTGGTCCCGGTGATCTTTTCGGATCCACATTTACTTGTGAAGCATCTGATTTTTTATCGTACTCATTTCCATACCAGCCGGCATCAAATTCAACAAATTGCAAATGATGTTTTGCAGCAAAATCCACACAGGCCTTACCTCCCTTGGTTGTTAAAGTAACTTCACGGATTACTTTACCGGGTTTTATCCAGGCAGTATTTTTTATTTGATTCGGTTGACTTAGATTTAAGTAGATATAGTTATGCTCCAGCAATTCACCGGAAGAACTACCCGCCATGATCACTCTCCACGGACTTTTAAAAGGCTTATCAAATACAACTTTCCCATCCAGACTGGCGGACAAAGTGTTTTCTTTTCCCGGATCCTTAACAAATTTCATCCGTGCAAAATCAACCAGATCTGCTTCCCCGAGAGCAACAAAAACAGAATCATTCAGCCTTGCCAAAAGAGGTCTTTCCAGCTTTTGTTTTTTAAGTTTACTGATCTTTGTTTGGTAAATTTCACTCTGTGCCCGCTCAGAAACCCAGATGTTAGGGTCTTCTGAGAAAGTAAACTGAGTCAATTCTTTTTCAATCTCCGTTTTATTGGATCTGTCAAATTCATACCTGAAGGCAACAGCCTCATCAAAGGCTCTTACCCTGAGTTTTAAAACCGGTTTTCCGTCTGCAATACTTACAAATTCTATAAGCACCTCGTTAAATACATCAGGATATTCCTTTTTCTCCCCGTAAACAGGTTTCCATAAAGAATTAACACTTTTCTTTACAACCTCTCCGGGTTTTACACCGGTTAAAATATTCTTCCCGGAGATTTGAAATCCGAGCTGAGACTTTAAAATGATCTCCTTATTCTTATAAAGAACCTTATAATTTACAGCATCTTTTGTAGTAAATAATTCAAATTTCAAATCTTTGTCAGGACTTACTACCGATATCTCTGATTCTTTTACTGATCCATTCCCTGTACCAGAACCTGAACAGGAAATCAATAAAAATACAATCAGAAGAAATGGTAAATAAGACTTTTTCATAGTGTTTTGCTTAAAATTTCAGGATGCTCTTTCTGAACCTTTATGATCAGTTCACCAAAAAGGGTATTTGCCCAGGCAAACCATTTTCGGTTAAAATCTTTTGGATTGTCTTTATGAAATGCCTCATGCATAAAACCTGTTCCGGCATGGGTCTCCTTTAACATCCTTAAACAATGCGTAATCTCTTCCGGATCAGAAGAGGTCATGGCTCTTAAAATAATGCCCATCGGCCATATTTTTTCTTTTCCGGTATGCGGACTCGCCTGCCCTTCAGCAGCTTTTCCTTTCAGATAATACGGATTCGAATCGCTTAAAAGGAATTTTCTGGTTTGTAAATAGATCTGATCGGTATTTTTATGAGCTCCCAGATAGGCCAGCGACATTAATGAAGGAACATTGGCATCATCCATAAAAACCTTGTTGCCAAAACCATCTGCTTCATAGGCGTAAATCTTTCCAAAATCCAGATGTTCTGCAACGGCATATTGTTTAATGGCCTGATCTACTTCTTCCGCAAAATCCTTGCACTCTTTCGCGAAAGCGTCATCTCTGATCACATATGTGTAAATATCAGAAAGCTGACGTAAAGAAAGGACTGCAAAAATATTTGAAGGGATTAAATACGGATACATCGTAGCATCATCTGACGGTCTGAATGCCGAACAGATCAAGCCTGTTGGCTTTACAGGTCTGCCGGTACCATCAAAAACAGGTGCATCTATCATTGCTGTAGTTTTACGTACAAATCGATAGGGAGTGATTCCATCTTTACGCTGCTCGGTACGGAAGGTTTTTACGATCAGCCGGGCAGCTTTATCCCATTCTTTGTCGAAGATCGATTTGTCATTTGTCAATTCATAATATTTATGTGATAAACGAACTGTATAACATAAAGAATCGATCTCCCATTTGCGTTCATGTACACCCGGTTTTGGCGTGGGTTTATCAGAAATCCAATGTGATTTACGCGTCAGATCCTTGTAAAACGCATTGGCATACGGATCGGTTAAAACACATTTTACCTGCCTGTTGACCAGACCGTGGATCATCTCTTTTAATTTCTTTTCCTTAGTGATTAAGGGCATATAAGGCCAAACCTGTGCTGTGGAATCGCGCAACCACATGGCATCGATATCACCGGTAATGATAAAAGTATCCGGTTTCCCGTTAATCATTTCAAAATCAACCGTTGTATCTAAGGTGTTTGGATAGCAATTTTCAAACAACCAGGCCAGTTCCTCATCTTTGATCTGTTTTTTTATCCTTGCAATGGTCTTCTCCACCTCTTTACTTTTGAAAGTTCTTTGCCGTTCGGGAGGCCTTTTGGAAGGAAATGCTGTATCGCTATTAAAAAAATTTGATGCAAATCCAACTGAAGGTGTTAATGCCAGCCCTGACAATACCACACCACTGTTTTTAATAAACTTTCTTCTTTCCATAATTCAGATTTTCTATTGATTATTCGATGATAAAAGAACCTTTTAACCGGATATCTTTTGAAGAACTACCGATATATATATTAAATTTTCCGGGTTCCGTTACCCATTTCATCTGTTTATTTAAAAGTTCCAGATCTTTTGATTCCAGCACAAAACTGACTTGTTTTTTCTCTCCCTTTTTTAAATGAATTCTTTCAAATCCTCTTAATAATTTCTCATATTGCGTTACACTTGAATACTCATCATTTACATAAAGTTGCACCACTTCCTCCCCTTCAAGATCTCCTGTGTTCTTAATCGTAAAACTTATTTTAAATCTGGTTTTCTGGTTGCCTTTTTCCGGACTTATTTTCAGATCGGAGTATTTAAAGTTTGTATAACTCAAACCATATCCGAAAGGATACAACTCATCAACCACCCTCGTTTTTCCAAAACCATTGGGGCCCGGTTTTCCTTGCCCTGCCTGAGAGTTCGGTTTAAAAGGAAAGTTAAAAGGAATCTGCCCTACCGTTCTGGGTGTTGTAACAGGCATCTTTCCTCCCGGATTATAATTCCCGAATAAGACCTCTGCTATGGCTGTTCCGCCGTGTAATCCCGGAAACCAGACCTCAACTATGGCAGGGATATGCGCATCAGCCCAGTTGATGGAGATCGGGCGACCGTTGATCAGCACCAAAATTATCGGTTTCCCTGTCTTTTGGAGTTCTATTAAGAATTCCCTTTGATTTCCGGGAAGATCGAGACTG
>QNYL01000007.1 GCA_003973375.1 Flavobacteriia bacterium | reverse complement strand
GTGCTTTCGGGAGGAGAAAAAGTAAGATGCATGGTTTCTAGACTAATGCTTCAAAATGCTAATGTTGTAATGCTAAATGAACCAACAGCTCATTTGGATTTAGAATCTATTCAAGCATTAAAAAGATCAAAAGAATGAAACCTAACTATCCCTTAAAATTTAAACCCATCTTAAAGGAAAAGATCTGGGGAGGAGAAAAATTAAAAAATGTATTAAATAAGAAAACCGATAAATCCAATGTTGGAGAAAGCTGGGAAATATCTGATGTACAGGGAGATACTTCAATAGTATCCAATGGAGCGCTTGAGGGGAAATCACTTTCCGAATTGATTGTTGAATTTAAAGAGGAACTGGTGGGGGAGAAAGTTTACCGTCAGTTTAAGAATAAATTTCCCCTGCTGATCAAGTTTATCGATGCTGCTCAGCCTTTAAGTATTCAGTTGCACCCCAATGATAAGCTGGCTAAAGAGCGACATAATTCCTTCGGAAAGGCCGAAATGTGGTATATCATGCAGGCTGACCCCGGTTCAGGACTAATCGTTGGTTTTAAAAAGGAGGTAAGTAAAGCAGAATATCTCGAAAATCTGAAAAATAAAACCTTAACGGAGATCCTCAATTTTGAACCTGTAAAAGAGGGAGACGTTTACTTTATCCCTACAGGAAGAGTCCATGCTATAAAGGAAGGAGTACTATTGGCAGAGATACAGCAAACAAGTGATATAACCTACCGGATCTACGACTGGGACAGGGTTGATGATCAGGGAAATTCCCGTGAATTACATACTGAACTGGCTTTGGATGCGATTGATTACAAGGTACAGGACAGTTATAAAACCTCTTATACTAAAAAATTAAATAACACAGTAAATATTGTTGATTGTCAGTATTTTAATACAAATATAATTTCTTTTGATAAAGAGGTGAAGATCGATTACTCCAACAAAGATTCTTTTATAATTTATATGTGTGTAAAAGGCAGTGCCCAGATCCTTTTTAACGAAGCTAATTCCGAAAAGATCAGTAAAGGAGAAACCCTGTTAATTCCGGCTTCTTTAAAAGAACTTACTCTGAAACCGGATGGATATACAGAAATCCTCGAAATCTATATCAGCTGATGAACACCTATAAAAGCATAAAAGTTATCGCCTTTGATGCAGATGATACGCTTTGGGTAAATGAAACCTATTACCGAGAGGCAGAACAAAAATTCATGAAATTGCTTTCTCCGTATGAAACAAAAAATAAAATCGATCAGGAGCTTTTTAAAACAGAAATGAAGAACCTACACCTCTATGGTTACGGAATTAAAAGCTTTGTCTTGTCGATGATACAAACAGCACTCGAACTTTCCAATTACAGGGTGGATACAAAAACCATTGAAAAGATCATTAGAATTGGGAAAGAAATGCTCGAAAAGCCCCTGGAATTACTCGATGATGTTGAATTAACCTTAAAAACGCTTCAACCCAAATACAAATTAATCCTGGCTACCAAGGGAGATCTGCTTGATCAAGAAAGGAAACTTAAAAAATCTGGACTCGGAAAATACTTTCACCATATAGAGATCCTGAGTGATAAAAAGACAGAAAATTATCAGAGTTTGCTCGACCGGCTGGAAATAAAGAAATCGGAATTTCTGATGGTGGGCAATTCGTTAAAGTCGGATGTATTGCCCTTGCTGAAGATCGGCACCCAGGCTATTCATATTCCATTCCATACCACCTGGATCCATGAAGAAGTAAAAGATCATCAAAACAATGGTGATTACAGATCCTTTACCCGTTTAAAGGATATCTTAACATATTTGTAAGAGATCTCATCATAAATATTTATATTTGAAATTCATAAAAAAAACATACAATTATGCCCGGATTTGAACTATTTGGAGAAGCCGAAAGAAAAGAAGTACTCGATGTACTCTATACCGGTGTCCTGATGCGCTACGGATTTGACGGAATGCGAAACGGTCACTGGAAAGCAAAAGAACTCGAAAAAGAATTACAAAACAAACTTAAGGTTAAACACGCACAGCTTACCACCAGCGGTACTACGGCTTTAAATGTGGCTCTGGCCGTATTAGGCGTGGGTTCCGGGGATGAAGTGATCATGCCTACTTTTACTTTTGTGGCAAGTTTTGAATCGATTATCAACGCGGGGGCGACTCCGGTTCTGGTAGATATTGACGATACTTTAACCCTTGATCCGAATGCTGTTGAAGCGGCAATTACAGAAAAGACCAAAGTGATCATGCCGGTGCATATGTGTGGCTCAATGGCCGATCTCGATGCGTTAAAAGCACTTTGTGATAAACACAATCTTTTTCTACTTGAAGATGCCTGTCAGGCTTATGCCGGCACTTACAAAGGAAAAGCACTTGGAACCATTGGCGATGTAGGCTGTTATTCTTTTGATTATGTGAAAACCATTACCTGTGGTGAAGGAGGCGCATTGGTTACCAATAAAAGTGATCTGGCCGTAAATGCCGATCATTATTCTGATCACGGCCATGACCATGTAGGAAATGACCGCGGGGCTGAAGAACATCCTTTTATGGGATACAATTACCGTATATCAGAACTGAATGCTGCTGTTGGACTCGCACAGATAAAAAGAACTGATGAATTTATTTCCCTTCAGCGAAAGCATAAAAAGATCCTGAAAGATGCCCTGAGTACTATTTCTGAAGTTTCTTTTAGAAGAATTCCTGATGAAGATGGCGATTCGGCTACCTTTTTATCGTTTTTTATGCCTACGGCCGAACTGAGCAACAAAGTGGTGAAGGCTTTTCAGGAATACGGAATCGATGCGTACTGGAATTATTTTGATAACAACTGGCATTATATCCGTAAATGGAATCATCTAAAAGAATTGAAAACGCTTTTCCCTCTATCTGATGAGATCAAAAAAGGCATGCAGGATCTGAAAAATAAGGAATTTAAACAGTCTGACGATTATATTTCACGTAACATTTCCTGTCTGATCAAATTATCATGGACTGAGGAGGAAGTACACGAAAGAGCAAAAAAAATGGTAGAAGCAATTAAATCTGTATTATAAATGAAAGTTATAGCCATGATCCCGGCCCGGTACGGAGCCACCCGTTTTCCAGGAAAATTAATGGCCGATCTGGGAGGAAAACCTGTTATCGTAAGAACCTATGAAGCAACTAAAGCTACAAATCTTTTTGATGAAGTTTATGTGGTAACCGATAGTGAGATCATCAAAGGCGTAGTTGAAGAGAACGGAGGTAAAGCCATTATGAGCATTAAAGAGCATGAATGTGGTACCGACAGGATTGCTGAGGCTGTGGAAAATCTCGATGTGGATATTGTTGTTAATGTGCAGGGAGATGAACCTTTTGTAAAAAAGGAACCCTTGCAAAAAGTGGTGGCTGTTTTTAAAGGAGCCGATGCCGATAAGATCGATCTGGCCTCACTGATGCAGGAAATGCACGACTGGAAAGATATAACCGATCCGAACTACGTAAAAGTAATTGTCGATCAAGATAATTTCGCCTTATACTTTTCACGTTCTCCAATTCCTTACCCAAGAGATAAGGATGCCGGAGCCAGATACTATGAGCATATCGGGGTTTATGCTTTTAGAAAGCAGGCTATTCTCGATTTTTACCGTTTACCCATGCGTACTCTTGAAGCTACCGAAAAAGTAGAGTGTATTCGTTTTCTCGAATATGGGAAAAACATAAAAATGGTGGAAACCGGTTATATGGGTATTGAGATAGATACACCGGAAGATCTTAAAAAAGCAGTACAATTTTATAAAAAATTATGATTGGTTTAAAACGATCAGTCAGATATAAAATAATTAGCATAAAAATAAATCAAAGACCAATAAAATGAGTTATAAAAATCCAGAACATAAAAACTTCCCAATGGTAAAGCGGGTGGTATTCGGAAGAGGAAGTCTTAATCAGGTAGGAGATATTATTGAACCTAAACGAAAAAATAAAAAAGCACCGTTTATTTATATAATAGACGATGTTTTTGAGGGAAACCCGTGGATGATTGACAGAATTCCACTTCGATATAATGACAAGATCATTTTTATAAGTGCAGAAGAAGAACCAAAAACAATACTTGTAGACCAATACAGAGATCAGATTGTTGAAGAATTTGATGAACTTCCTTCCGGAATTATCGGGATAGGAGGGGGGGCTATGCTTGATTATGCCAAAGCGATTGCACTGATGCTTACCAATCCGGGTTCCTCCGCAGATTATCAGGGCTGGGATCTGGTAAAATATCCGGCCATATATCATGTGGGAATTCCTACAATCTCCGGAACAGGATCTGAAGTTTCCCGCACAACAGTTTTAACAGGTCCGGTTCGGAAATTAGGTATGAATTCTGATTATACACCTTTTGATCAGGTTATTCTGGATCCTGAACTCACCAAGGATACCCCAAAAAATCAATGGTTTTATACCGGAATGGATTGTTATATCCATTGTATTGAATCTTTAAACGGTACTTATCTGAATGCATTTTCTCAGAGTTATGGTGAAAAATCACTTGAACTTTGTCGTGAAGTATTTCTGGAAAAAGATGTTCGTGATGAAGAATCACAAGAAAAATTAATGATGGCATCCTGGCATGGAGGAATGAGTATTGCTTATTCGCAGGTAGGTGTTGCTCATGCAATGAGTTATGGTCTGGGGTATTTACTGGGAACCAAGCATGGGGTTGGAAACTGTATTGCTTTTAACCAGCTTGAAGAATTTTATCCTGATGGTGTTGCTGAATTTAAGAAAATGGTAGATAAGCATCAGGTTGAAATACCGCAGGGCGTTTGTAAAGATCTTACCGATAAAGAATTTGATATTATGATCGATATTGCCCTTGGACTTGTACCGCTTTGGGAAAATGCATTGGGCAAAGACTGGCAAAAAACCATCACCAGAGAGAAACTGAGATCACTTTACGAGAAGATGTGATTCGGGTGATTGAAAGATTTAAAATTGCCAGGAGTCGGAAGGCCGAAGTCGGGAGTTGGAAGAATCTATTGCATAAAGCATAGAGCCTACATCTTTACATATCAATCTGCGTTAATCAGCGAGATTTGTGGGAGAATTATACCAGCGAATAGGGATAAGCGAAAAGGGATGAGTATAGAATCTAACCCACCTATGGCGAGGCAGGCGTCATTACCTTTCATTTCATATAATCATCGCAATAAGATAAACGGATATGGCTCCGTGGGAGCCTGCCATTCTTAGAAATAATAAACCGTATAGAAAATAGCTCCATAGGAGCGGCCTGATTATCTAAATGGAATATTATAATAAATATCGTTTTAAGGGATTGAAAAGGACAGGACGCCCCTACGGAGCTTTTAATGTTTTTATATCATAGTGTTTTACAAATAGTTAGCCTCTACGAGGCTTGCGAAATGGATTCAAAAGGAAAATATCATCAGGGAAGGGATGAGCCAATTTTTAAATCTTTTAATCCTTCAATTTTTTAATTTTATATAACACATAACAATAAAACCCAAAACAACAAACAATTTTATCTGCGTTAATCAGCGAGATCTGCGGGAGACTTATACCAGCGAAAAGGGATAAGCGAAAAGGGATGAGTATAGAGTCGAACCCACCTATGGCGAGGCAGGTGTCATAACCTTTCATTTCATATAATCATTGCAATAAGATAAACGGATATGGCTCCAGAGGAGCCTGCCATTCTTAGAAATAAAAAACCGTATAGAAAATAGCTCCATAGGAGCGGCCTGATTATCTAAATGTGATATTTTAATAGATATCGTTTTAAAGATTGAAAAGGAAAGGACGCTCCTACGGAGCTGTTAATGTTTTTACGTCATAGTGTTTACTAATAGTTAGCCTCTACGAGGCTTGTGGAATAGATTCCTAAATAAAATTGATAAGAAAAATATAATAAGG